>JAQGMD010000479.1 GCA_028292565.1 Burkholderia sp.
GGAAGACCGTATTTTTACCGCTGCCGAGCTGTCGTCAAAAGTCGCCGACAAGGACGCGCTGTACACGACTTCGAGCGAGCGTGTGTCGGCCGAACTGATGGCGGCTGCTCCCCGCCTCAAGGCGGTCTGCAATATGGCGGTCGGCTATAACAACATCGATATCGATGCGGCCACCCGCGCGGGAATCATGGTCACCAATACGCCGGACGTGTTGAATGAGACGACGGCCGACTTCGGCTGGGCGCTGTTGATGGCGACGGCACGCCGGGTCACCGAATCCGAGCGCTGGCTGCGCGCAGGCAAATGGGATAAGTGGCGCTATGACAGTTTCCTCGGCGCTGACTTACATGGCGCCACCCTCGGGATCATTGGCATGGGCCGCATCGGGCAGGCGATCGCGCGCCGCTCGATGGGCTTCGATATGAATGTGATCTATCACAACCGTTCACAGCTGGCGCCGGACCTGGAAGCGCGTGCAAATAATGCACGTTACGTAAGTAAGGAAGAGCTGTTGCGCACGGCCGACCACGTGGTGCTGGTGCTGCCGTATTCGGCGCAGTCACATCATACGATCGGCGCCGCGGAACTGGCGCTGATGAAGTCAAGTGCGACGCTGGTGAATATCGCGCGCGGCGGCATCGTCGACGATGCTGCGCTGATCATGGCGTTGCGGGCAAACCGGATTGCCGCGGCAGGGCTGGATGTATTCGAGAACGAACCGGCATTTGATCCGGCATTCCTTACATTGTCGAACGTGGTATTGACGCCGCATATCGCCAGCGCTTCGCGGCCTACTCGGCTGGCAATGGCGAATTGCGCTGCTGATAATCTGATTGCTGCGCTGAGCGGAGCGGTGCCGCCGAATCTGCTTAATCCTGGGGTGAGGAAGTAGTGGTAAGTAGTATCAAGGGGACGGCCTCATACTCCCCTCTCCCGTAATCGGGAGAGGGAAGAAAGACTAGCCTTTGAGATCGGTGACCAGGTCGACGTACTGCTGCATCGCGTCGTCCTTCGACGTGCCTTTAAGCCCGTCCCAGGCATCCCACTTGAAGCGGCCGACCATGTCAGTCATGCCGGGGCGATCGCCGGAAGCATCGCCTTCGCTTGCCTGCTTGTAGAGCGCGTACATTTTCAGCAGCGTCGTATTGTCCGGACGCTCCGGCAGGCTTTTCGATTCGGCGACGGCCTGGTCGAACTGGGCTTGTAATGTCATGCAGATCTCCTGTTTAAAGATTATTGGTGTTTTCTACGCTGCCTTCGGAGGCCTTTTCAACCACGGCACTCCCCACATTGATGGCGCCTTTGGTGACAGCGGTCGCGGCGCTCACCGCCGCTGATCCGGCCGTTATGCCGACATTGACCGCTGTACCGGCAACGGTGACAGCTGTTCCGGCGACAACAACGGCCGTAGTGACGACCGCGCAGCCGCTGATCAACATCGACAATGCGCCGCAGGTGGCGGCGAGAAGAATTTTATTCGAGCGCATGCGGCCGGAAATCAAGAGGGGAGGGACGATGCCGGCATCCATGCGAATGCCGGCATAAGGCTGCAACGGAGCGTCAGACGCCCAGCAGTTCCACTTCAAAAATCAGTGTCGCGTTCGGCGGAATCACGCCGCCGGCGCCGCGTGCGCCATAGCCGAGTGCTGACGGGATGATGAGCTTGCGCACGCCGCCGACTTTCATGCCTTGCACGCCTTCGTCCCAACCCTTGATCACGTGGCCTGCGCCGAGGGGGAAGTCGAAAGGATCATTGCGGTCCTTGCTCGAATCGAATTTGTTGCCCGCGCTGCCATCCGGATTTTGCAGCCAGCCGGTGTAATGCACCGTCACTTGGTTGCCCGCCTGGGCTTCTTCGCCTGTGCCGACCTTGACGTCTTCGTATTCGAGGCCCGAGGATTTGGTGATGGAGGACATGTTTTTTCCTTTGTAATTTGGTTGATAAGTGGCGGGATTGTAGCAGCCCGGGCGCTGTGCGGTTTTGCGTCAAATCTGCCTGTTTCCGGTCTATAGCGTCTGGAACTCCTGCGCGCGCACAATCAGCGTCTCCTGCTGAAATCGTTTTTCAAGTTCGGCGCGGTAGCCAGCCCACCATGGGCGGTCGAGTTGTTCCGTCATCACTTCATAAATGACAATCTCGTCATGCGTAGTTTCGCCGTCATGCTCTTGCCACAGCCCGCTTGCCGGTGCGCGGGTATAGGCAGTCAGGCCGCCAAAGCGTTCGACCAGTTCGTCGCGTACCTGGCCGAACAGCGCACGCGGCAACGCTTGCCTGTCGTTGTCGTAGAGGGGGAGCAGGAGCTGGATCAGGTGCATGCCGGGCTGAACTAAAGTCTGGTTCATTGCAGTGTAAGGACCGCTGCCGTGTGTGTCTACATCCTCCTGTAGCAGGGAACCGAACGGTTGGAGGCTGGTCTGGTGGAAATGACACGTATTGTTGTATTGTTCCCGCTTTCGCGCATTCTTTTTGGAACGGATTATTTTGGCAAGATACTCAAAGCAGCCGGTATATGAGGCGCGTAGCTGATGCGTCCCCTATTGATTTCCTTCGGACGCGCGGTATTGTCGCAACTGCATTACAAAATGCTGTTGCTGACTATCCTGCCATTCCTGTTGTCGGTGGCGGTCTGGGGCGTGATCCTGTGGCTCGGCCTGCAGCCGACGATCGACTGGTTGCATGCCTGGTTCGGCGACAACAGCGGATTCAGCGTCGCAGGCGATGTGCTCAACTGGCTGGGGCTCGGTGCGTTGAAGACGGTCGTGGTGCCGCTGATTGCGATGTGGATACTATTGCCGCTGATGATACTGACCGCGCTGGTGTTCGTCGGCACGATGGCGATGCCGATCATAGTGAAACATGTGGGCACGCGCCACTACCCGGAACTGGAAAAGCGCAGGGGAGGGACTTTGTGGGGCACCGTGTGGATCTCGCTATACTCGTTCGTTGTGTTCGTGGTGCTGTGGATCATCACGCTGCCGTTGGCGGCGATTCCGCCGTTGACCTTCATAATCCAGCCGGCTTTGTGGGGATGGCTCACCTATAAGGTGATGGCGTATGACGCCCTGGCCGAGCACGCGGACAAGCAGGAGTACCGGCACATCATGCGAGAGCATCGCTGGCCGCTGTTAATGATCGGTGCGATTGCCGGTGCGATGGGAGCGGCGCCCACACTGCTGTGGCTGGGCGGGGCACTGTCTGTGATTTTATTTCCGGTGCTGGCCGCGGGTGCGATCTGGCTGTACGTGCTGGTGTTCGTCTTCAGCGGATTATGGTTCCAGCACTATTGCATGGAGGCGCTGGCCCAATACCGGCAAGCCGCCGTGCAGCGCGTGCCGTCCGCGCAGCCCCAACTGAAGGACATCAACTAGCCGCGGAAGCGACGACTCGATGGCTGAGGCATAATCATTCTCCTGATCCAGACATCTAGCGAACTTTCATATGGCAATCGGCCTCATCATCATCGGCGACGAAATCCTGTCCGGCAAACGCGCCGACAAACATTTTCCCAAAGTAGTGGAGCTGCTTTCCGCGCGGGGCATGCAGCTCGGCTGGGCGGAATATCTGGGCGACGATCCTGCACGCATTACCGCCACGCTCAAGCGGACCATGGCCAGCGGCGACATCGTGTTTTCCTGCGGCGGCATCGGCGCCACGCCGGACGACCACACCCGCCAGTGTGCGGCGAGTGCGCTCGGCGTGCCGCTGGTGCTCCATCCTGAAGCGAAGGCGAAGATCGAGGAACGGATCGCCGATGTCGCGCGGGAAACGGGCAAGCAACCCGACTATTCGGCGGCCGACAATGCGCATCGGTTAAAGATGGGTGAGTTTCCGCAGGGCTCCGGGATCATCCCGAATCCCTACAACAAGATCCCGGGTTTCTCCATCAGTCAACAGGGCGGGGCCCATCATTTCGTTCCCGGTTTTCCGGTGATGGCGTGGCCGATGATCGAGTGGGTGCTGGATACCCATTACCCGCATTTGTTCCGCGAGGCGGCATGGCTGGAAAAGTCGGTACTGGTGTTCGAAATGGCGGAGTCTACGCTGACGCCGTTGATGGAGCAGATCGAGACAGAGTTCCTTGGGGTGAAGGTGTTCAGCCTGCCCAGCGTGGGCGATGAAAACATGCGGCGCCACATCGAACTCGGCGTGAAGGGCGAGCCGGAAAAGGTTGCGCTGGCCTACGAAAAAATGTTGGCTGGGCTGGCCGGGTTCAGGGCCGAGTACCAACCGGTTTAATTCCCGCAGCCGTTCAGGTGGCCGACGGGAAAATCACCACGTGGTCGGCGCCCAGCCGGATGCCGATTCTTTCACCGATGTCGTGGTCATGGTGCGAAGGCACCAGTGCCAGCAGCTTTTGTCCGCTCGGCAGCTTCAGGGTGTAGAGGAATTCGGCGCCGCGGAAGGCCTTGCGCACCACTTCCGCCTGCAGCGGGCTGGCGTCATCATGAATCACATCGTCGGCGCGGAGCAACACGTCGACCTGATGAGCGTTCCTGTCCTCGGTAGCGCAAACATCCACACCCTGCCATAAGGGCATGCTGCCGATCTCGATATTGACCACCTGATTCGGCAGGTCGACCGTGCCCGGCGTAAACACTCCCTGGCCGATGAAATCCGCGACGAAACGATTGGCGGGCCGGTGGTACAGGTTGTATGCGGTATCCCACTGCACGATTTCCCCGTTATGCATCACGCCGATGCGGTCGGCGATCGCAAATGCCTCGTGCTGGTCGTGCGTCACCAGCACCGCTGTGGTGCCCAGTTCGCGCAGAATATCGCGGACCTCGAGCGCCAGGCGTTCGCGCAGGTCGACGTCGAGGTTGGAGAAGGGTTCGTCCAGCAGCAACAAATCCGGTTGCGGGGCCAGTGCGCGGGCCAGCGCGACGCGCTGCTGTTGTCCGCCCGACAGTTCGTGGGGGAACTGTCTCGCATGCGACGCCAGGCCGACGAGCGACAGCAGTTTGTCGACGCGGACCTTGCGCTCAGATGTCGCCAGTTTGCGCAATCCAAAGGCAATGTTGTCCCAAACGGACAGGTGCGGGAACAGCGCGTAATCCTGGAACACCACGCCGACATGGCGGGTCTCGGGCGGTGCTGTATAGCCAGCCCGGCTGATTTCCCTGTTGCCGAGCGTTACCCGGCCCTCGATCAACGATTCGAAACCTGCAATCGCGCGCAGCACCGTTGTTTTGCCGCACCCCGACGGGCCGAGCAGGCAGCTGATTTCGCCTCGCGGTAGCGCAAATGACAAGCCGTGCACGATTTCGTGCATCTTCCGCCCTTGCAAATAACCAACGCGGATCGATTCGACACTGAGGTGGGCAGAGGTAGCGGACGCGGGCAAGGGTACGTTCATTTGACGGACTAAGTTAATTTCGCGATAGTAATTCGCAATTGATTATAATTCTCATTTAGATAAAACGCGCGCGCAATCGAAAAACTTCGCGAAAAACTTCATGCTCAAACCCTTTCGGCTCGGTGGCCGACCGCTCTTCCTGCGTCCGGCAGGCGGCCTCCATCCCTTGCTCCTCACTTCGCTTGCGATCGCCTTCCTGGTAGGCGTGCCGATCATCGGCGTGCTATCGAATCTGCTGGTCGTCACCGATCCGGCCGCGGCGCAGGCGACGGGAGAGACGTTCGCGCACCTGTGGTCCACCGTGCTGCCCGAGTATGTCGGCAACAGCGTGACGATTGCCGTGATCGTGGCAGTAATGGCCGCAATCGGCGGCATCGGTTGCGCGTGGCTGGTGGCCGTATTCGATTTTCCGGGCAAGCGGATATTCGAATGGGCGCTGATATTGCCGCTGGCGATGCCCGCCTACGTGGTGGCTTACGCCTACACCGACTTCCTGCAGTTTTCCGGGCCGGTGCAAAGCGCGCTCCGAATGACGTTCGGCTGGCAGGCGCAGGGTTACTGGTTTCCGGAGATACGCTCGGTCGGCGGGGCGGGAGTGCTATTTGCAATGGTGCTTTATCCGTATGTCTACCTGTTGGCACGCAATGCATTTCTGGAACGCAGCCCGCGCATGTGGGATGCGGCGCGTACGCTGGGCATGGGGCCATGGGCGGCATTCTTCAAGGTAAGCCTGCCGCTGGCGCGCCCGGCCGCCGTTGCGGGTCTTGCACTGGCGCTGATGGAAACACTGGCGGATTACGGCGCGGTCGCGTATTTCGGCGTGCCTACGCTCACTACCGGTATCTATAAGTCCTGGTACACCTTCTCCGATCGCACCGCCGCCGCCCAGATCGCCGCGGTGCTGCTGATCGCTGTGACGGTACTGATGGTCCTCGAGCACAAGAGCAGGGGGCGTGCGCGTTACTACGCGGTCGGGAGCCGAACCAAGCTTCAGGCGGCCATGCCGCTGCGTGGGTGGAACGCCTGGGCTGCGACCTTGTTTTGTGCGTTGCCGGTGGTATTGGGCTTCCTGCTGCCGCTGGCGATACTGCTCCGGTTGTTGGCGCGAGAGGAATCCGTTGAATTCGGGCTGCGCTATTTCGGCTGGCTGAAGAACAGCGTCGTGCTGGCCGGCGCAACGGCCGTGATCGCCATCGTCATCTGCGTGTTGCTGGCTTACGCCGCGCGCGTCACGAAGAGCCGTTTGCAAGACGCATGCAACCGCATCGTCAGCATGGGCTATGCAGTTCCGGGCGCGGTGATCGCAGTCGGCATCCTGATCCCGCTGTCGCGGCTGGACGCATGGGGCGCCGAAAACGGCTTGTCGTTCGTGCTGACCGGTAGCGTGCTGGCGCTGATTTACGCCTACCTGGTGCGTTTCCTCGCGGTGTCGTTCCAGACGGTGCAGGCCGGGCTGGTCAAAATCACTCCGAGCATGGACGCCAGCGCGCGCATACTCGGCTACGGTGTCGGCGGCATGCTGATGAAGGTACACGCGCCGCTCTTGTGGCGCAGCGTGCTGACGGCCGGGTTACTTGTGTTTGTCGATGTGGTGAAAGAGTTGCCGGCAACGCTGACCGTGCGTCCCTTCAATTTCGACACGCTGGCAGTGATCACGCATCAGCTGGCTTCCGATGAACGGCTCGGTGAGGCTGCATTGCCCGCGCTGACCATCGTCATGATCGCGTTTGTGCCGGTGGTGGTACTGGCACGCGCCATCGCAAAAGGGGACAGATAAAAAAATGCCTCGGAGGGCCGAGGCATTTAAGACGGTACCTTGGAGAAGGAGACTGGTACCGAGGAGACAACTGCTTCGAATTTACTTCTTCGATGCGGTACGCAGGTTCACCTTTTCTTCAGCCGCTTGCGCGAACGTGTTGACAGCGGTAGTCATGTTGGATTCCAGCGTGTCCACAGCCTGCCTGGTGGTCTTGGTCAGTTGCTCGTAGCCTGCGCCGGCATTGCCGATCGTGGACTTGATGAAGGCGAAGGCGCTTTCAGAACCGGCGGGTGCGCTCTTGGAAAGCTCATCTACCAATTCCAGATATTTGCGGCTGGCTTCACTCACGTTTGTCTCCGCCGCTTTTGTAAACTCGGCTTGTACGCCCGCAGCGATGCTCGCCACCTGACGGCCAAATTCTATGGTTTTCTGGGTGTTGGGCTGTGCAAGTGAAACAGCAACCGACACGGCTTCCTGCACGTCTTTCGCAGCCATGATTTGCTTCATTGCAGCATTGGAATCGGCCAGCGAACTTTTGGCGATGTTAATGTTCAGCTCTATCAGTTTCTCAACGCTTTCAAAAGCCTTATTGGAGAAGTTGCTGAAAAAGGCCAGTTGCGCTGCTACGTTCGCTTTTGATGCATTGGAAAATTGCTCGTACATATATTTCTCCTGGGGACACAAATTAGTTGAAGTTGTGCGGCGTCGCTCTCTTCTCAAACATCAATGGTGCGGCGCAACAAGACGTATTTTTAACTAACTCTTAAGGCAAGTCAATATCTTTTTGTTGCAGAGCACAATAAAACCGACGAACGGCCGGAAGCCGGCATTGCGGTTGATGTTTTGCAATGAAAATGCGCCTGCGGCGTGCGTGCTAAACTCGCTGCCTCTATCTTCGCGGCAGCCAGCTTTGAAAGCCTTTTACAGCGACCATTTCGTCCTGCCGTTGCCGGACGGCCATCGCTTCCCGATGCAGAAGTACCGCCTCGTTCGCGAGGGCGTCGAGCAAGCGGTGCCCGCTATGGAATTTCATGAGGCGCCTTACACGACTGACGGCGTACTGGCTCTGGCACACCACCCGGATTACATACAGCGTGTCTCCGCCGGCGGCCTGTCGCCGACGGAGCAAAAGGCAATCGGGTTTCCGTGGACGCCGCAAATGGTCGAGCGCTCACGCCGCTCCGCCGGCGCGACGATCGCCGCCTGCCGGGCCGCGATGGAGCAGGGCGTCGCAGTCAACCTGGCCGGCGGCACGCATCATGCGCACGCCGATCGCGGGGAAGGCTTTTGCGTGTTCAACGATGCGGCGATCGCAGCGCGCCTTATGCAAGCCGAGCGTCGCGTCAGTCGTGTCGCGATCGTGGATCTCGATGTCCATCAAGGCAATGGGACCGCATCGATACTTGCGCGCGACGACTCAGTGTTTACCTTGTCGCTGCATGCCGAGCACAATTATCCGTTCACAAAAGAAACCAGCGATCTGGATGTGGCGCTGCCCGACGGGACCGGCGATAGGGGCTACCTGGCTGCATTGCGCGATGCGCTCGCCGATCTGTCCCGGCGCTTCTCGCCGCAACTCATCATTTACCTGGCGGGCGCCGATCCGCATGAAGGTGACCGGCTCGGCCGGCTGAAGCTGACCATGGAAGGACTGGCCGAACGTGACCGCATCGTGCTCGGGGAAGCGGGTCAGCGCGGAATTCCGGTTGCGGTTACGATGGCGGGAGGCTACGGCAAAGACATACGAGACACCGTCGCCGTGCACGTACAAACTATCGCCATAGCCGCCGGACACGTGGCTGGCGGATAAAAAACAAAAAACGATGACTTCCGCTTCAACGACCTCCGACCCGGCCTCCGCCACAACAGAATCGCCGCAAAGTCCGTGGATCACGGCGATGCCGTTTGTGTTCGTGATCATCTGGAGCACCGGCTTTATCGTCGCCAAATTCGGCTTGCCTTATGCGCCGCCGCTTACCTTCCTGATGTTGCGCTTTGTCGGGGTGCTGGCAGTGCTGCTGCCTCTGGTCCTCCTGATGCGCGCACCCTGGCCGGTAGGTCAAATGCGGCATATCGCGGTAGCGGGCGTGCTGGTGCAGGCCGGTTATCTTGGCGGGGTATGGTGCGCGATCCAGCTTGGCATGCCGGCCGGCCTGTCGGCGCTGATCGTCGGCATGCAGCCGATACTCACCGCTTTTGCGGCGCCGCTGGTCGGGGAATCGGTGCGCGGCCGGCAATGGATAGGACTGATGTTCGGCCTGTGCGGCGTCG
>JAQGMD010000484.1 GCA_028292565.1 Burkholderia sp.
AAGCGACTGACCGTGCAAGTCCAGCTTCTAACAGAAACGCCAACGTCACCTGCTCAGGCACTATCTACCCTTCCTGACTATGTCTTGTAATGCTGCGATGGCTTGGTTTTCCGGGCAATCCCGTGAATCCGGATAGACATAGTATTGACTTCTTCCATCAGCCCGGAATCGGGGAAGGAGTCCATCATGAAGTGCGTCATCAACAGCCAAGTGGTTCTATCGCGACCGCCAGAAGGCCCGCTCGCGGCCCATATTGCCTCATTCGCAAAATCGATGAGCGATCAGGGATACTGTTTGTATTCGCTGAAGCGGCAAGTTCGGATCGCGGCAGGTTTTAGCCGATGGCTTAAACAGAGAGGGGTTGCAGTACGCGGCGTCTGCGCCGATCACACGGTGCAATATTTACGGTATCGCGCGCGGCATGTGCGGATTTGCGAGGGAGATCATGCTGCGCTCATACACCTCATTGACTTTTTGCGCCGTGACGGGGTGATTCCCGCCGAGAAGATGTCGGCAGGCCGACTGACTGCGGTTGAGCGCTGCACGCAAGCATACGAGCAATACTTGCGCGAGACACGGGCTTTAGCCAGAGCGACGATCATCAACTACGTGCCATTCGTCCGCGCTTTTCTCAAAGGTTGTTTCGGCGATGGACGAGTCACGCTTGCTCGGCTGGGTGCCGGCGATGTCGTCAAATTTGTGCAGTGCCAAGTACTGCATCTGGACCGGAAGCGGGCCAAGCTGATGACCACTGCGTTGCGATCCTTTCTTCACTACGCGCGCTATTGTGGCGACGTTACGCTGGATTTTGCCGCCGCCGTTCCCGTCGTGCCCAACTGGTCAATGGCCACGATTCCGCGCGGGATTGCGGCAGGTCAAGTACGCCAGTTGCTGATCAGTATCGATCGCAGTACCGCGATCGGACGGCGCGACTATGCCGTCTTGCTTCTGCTCGCGCGGTTGGGCTTGCGTTCTGGAGAAGTCGCATCTCTCGAACTAGACGACATTGACTGGAACACCGGACAATTGACCGTGCGCGGCAAGAGCGGCCAGCGTAGCCAGCTGCCATTATCGACGGAGGTCGGAAAGGCAATCGCCGTGTATCTGCGGCGGGGGCGACCGCATAGCACCTGCCGCCGCGTATTTTTGCGCGCCAGAGCGCCTATTGGCGGATTTCGGGGGGCGTGTGGCGTTGGATCCATCGTTCGTCACGCGCTTCTACGCGCCGGCATCAACGCCCCCACCACAGGCGCACACCAGTTTCGCCACGGATTGGCTACTGAGATGTTGCGCCAAGGCGCCTCACTCGGCGAGATTGGTGATTTGTTGGGACATCGGCATCCCCAGACCACGAAGATTTACACGAAGGTTGATCTCAATGCCTTGCGTACGCTGGCCTTGCCGTGGCCAAGAGGTGTGCAATGAACACGCTCCGACAGGCAGCCCAGGAATACCTGAACATGCGGCGCGGTCTGGGATTCAAGTTGCGGGAGGCAGGCAAGGGATTGCTCGATTTCGTCACGTTTATGGAACAGAAGCGCGCCGCCTATATCACCCAACCTCTGGCGCTCGCCTGGGCGCAACTTCCCGCAAATGTTCAGCCCGCACATTGGGCGCGACGACTGAGCTTCATACGCGGATTTGCGCTGCATCGCAGCGCCACCGATCCGCGCACGCAGATTCCTGCGCAGGGCCTGTTGCCGTTCCAACCGAAGCGGGCGCGACCGTACTTGTACTCGGATGATGAGATTCGACGCCTACTTCGCGCCGCCCTGAACATGCGCTGTCGCTATGAACGTGGTCAACTGCTGCCTTGGACCTATCATTGTCTGTTCGGATTACTGAGTGTTTCCGGCTTGCGTCTGGGAGAAGCGCGCAATCTCGAACTTCAGGACGTGGATTTGAAGGCGGGAGTATTGACGATCCGCAGCGCCAAATTTGGCAAGTCCCGACTCGTGCCTTTACACGCCTCGACTTGCAAAGTGCTCGCCGACTACATCGCGCGGCGCCAATGTCATTGGGCGGTACGGCCGGTGTCGTCCTATTTGTTCGTTTCGAGCTGGGGCAACCGTTTGGATTACGGGCAGATTCATCGGGCTACCTTTCGGTAATTTCTGAAGTTCGTTCAACAGCGGCTGCACAAGCCGCCGTCACGCCTGAGCTTTGAGGAAATCGATGCGCCTTTGATCGTGGCATTTCTGGATGATCTGGAGAAGCGCCAAGGCGTAAGCGTTCGCAGTCGCAATCTGCGTCTCACCGCAATCCACTCCTTCTTCCGATACGCGGCCTTCGAGGTACCGGCCTATTCCGCACAAATCCAGCGGGTTCTCGCCATTCCCAGCAAGCGATTTACGCGCACCCTGGTTCCCTTTCTCACCCGTGCCGAAGTCGATGCCTTGCTTGCCGCCCCCGATCAAAGCACTTGGTCTGGCCGGCGTGATCACGCCTTTCTGCTGGTGGCGGTGCAGACAGGGCTGCGCCTGTCTGAAACGACAGGGCTCAAGCGCGAGGATCTCATCCTTGGGGCCGGTGCCCACATACGCGTGATCGGCAAAGGACGCAAGGAACGATGCACGCCCGTCGCCAAATCCACACTCGCCGTGCTCAATGCCTGGCTGCGAGAGCCGCAACGCGGTGATGGTGACGTGCTGTTTCCCAGCGCCAGAGGTGGTCGTCTGAGCGTCCATGGCGTGCAATACCTGTTGACCAAGCATCGTATGGCGGCATCCAAAGTCTGCCCTTCGTTGAAACAAAAGCGAGTTACTGTTCACCGTTTGAGGCACACCATGGCCATGGACCTTCTGCAAGCGGGTGTTGACCGTTCGGTGATCGCATTATGGCTCGGGCATGAATCGGTGGAGACCACGCAAATCTATCTCGAAGCAACGCTCGCGACGAAGGAGCAGGCACTGGCAAAGACCTCGCAGCCGCATGGCAAGCCAGGGCGCTATAAGCCGGGGGACCAGCTACTTGGCTTCCTGAACAGCCTGTAGGTACGGAAAACTATGTCTTGCAATTGGCCGATCATGGCAGCACCACGACCAACAATTATCGAATGGTCGTGCCTGCCATTCATCCGCATTACAAGACATAGTCAGGAAGGGTAGATAGTGGCGCCTATGTCGTTGGGTACATAGTCGCCACACCCCGCCCAGCCAACTCCTGCGCAAGCGCATCCGGACTATCGGGGCGAACACTGGCGCGGTACAAAATGGTTAAGACAGTGATGCACGCATCGGCATATGGCCGACCCTTTGCGGTCATCATTGCAGTGTTGTAGTCAGGCCATATCGGTAGCCAGTCAAGCGGACCCAAAGGACGTGATGGAAGTCCGGAGTCGGGCGGCGGGAAGGATAATCGACCCTCGCAATTGGTCCGTTGCGGCGGCATTAGTTCGTTGTATCGGACCTTGTAATAATCGCTGCCGTAAGGGTTGTAATTCCGTTCGAGATAGCCACAGCCTTTCAGGTACGCGAGAAACGATCGCGCGGCGTTCACGACTGCCGGGTCTCGAACCAAACCGCTCTATAACCCAAATCACCACCTGATCAAGCGTAAAGGTAAAGTCGTTAACCGGCTTCCTGTAGACGAATCGGTAAAAAACACTGGATTGCCAAATGCGAGGCAGGATGTCGACCGCATCGTTTGTCGTATTCATAACTTGCAGGTGCCGTGGCCATGTTCCAGTGATACCCAGCTGCTCACGTAGTCGCTGTTCCTTTTCTTGGATTGGAAGCGCACGGTAACGTTGTAGCACTGCGTGGAGTTCCCGTTGTTGCGCCTCGTTGCGAGCCTCCCGAGCTTGACGTCGGTGCTCTCCCCTAGCTGTAGCGGCTCGCATTTGAAACTGACCGGGCTCGCATTTGACGCCGTTTCCGGCTCAAATTAACTGCAAATGATTGCACCCGGGCTCACGCTATCTGCAAATGAGCTTGCATTTATCCGCGCCGGCTCGCATTCCATCATCGCGGACTCACATTAACTGCAAATGACAGGAATTCATATCGGCAATCCCGCTGCCAGTATCCTGACTATTTTTCGTTGGTAATATGGCCTTGTTTTCATCGTGTCGCTCTTTTTTAAGTCGGCAAAATTGACAAAATACAAGCAGTTGATTAATCCGTTCGCATTCATGAGTTTCGTCAGGTCATCCCTACGCTGATGGAGCAACGGCCATCGACCATCCAAGAATTCCGGCGGTTCAAGGTTTAGTCCAAAGGTCACCCATATGGAGGTACTTTTGCCCGTTTAGCACATCAGCCATCCATTTCGGGTTATCTGGGGCGATTACGACACCATTGTCATCTTTGATCATCTTCCCTTCAATTTTCCACTTCGCCATTTTTTCCTCGAAGCGGTCTCGATATTCAGGCGCGGAACAAACGATATTGCACCACGGGTCGCAGATGCCAATTTCCTTTGGCCATTGCCGCATGTCGGCCGGGAGAGCGCCCCCTTTGGGGATAGGCCCCATTGCAACGCACCCATGAGCTGTCGAATTCACCATACAACTTTGAACACCCATTTTCTGCAGTCTGTCGAATGCGAGCAGACTGAGGGTATAGCAGTTGTGCCCTTGTGCGTCTGAGGCGATAGCTGTTGCTATAGAGGGGGTCATACATTTATTGAAAACTTTGTCTGTTTCAGCATATGCCTTTTGGGCTCTGGCCTCCTCGCTTGCGGGATCGAATCGCGCTCTAAGCTTGTTGCTTGCTTTAAATGCTGTATTTTTATAAATTCTCCTGACATCCTGCAAGACTTCCCTTCCAACCGCCAACCTTCCTTCGATCGTCTTTAAACGCTCATCTCCGGGCACAAACGCTGCCGAGCCGGCATTGCTGCTTTCCGCCGTCGAATGCAGCGGGACAGATTTTGTACCAGCCATTTTCGTTTCAACAAATGCGCTTTCCGGGGCCGGTTCGGCCCGCAAATCGCTCAACGGGATTGCGTTTTGGGCTTGTCCGGCGGCGGCACTGATTGAAGTGCTGGAGGTCGGACGAAGTGCTGCTTGTAGCTCTTGGCCTCGACGTCTCCCGGCATTGGGTGCATAGATTCGTGGCGGAACGTTCGTGCTAGTGGCAAGTCGCGGAGCCGGGCCTGGGTTATTGGCGCTTCCAGTCGGACCTGATGGTTCGTTTTTACCAAAGCAAGAAGAAATAAAATTTGGGCAGCGCATGATTCACCATCTTTCGTAAGAATATGCTCGCGGGTGGCAAATTTCCTAGCTGCAATTCAAACAAGGGCGGAGATTGTCACGCGGCAGTGTCTGTATAAGTGGCGGAGCCTTCCAGCGAGTTCCAATATGAATGCTGCCATGCAGCTATAGCTGCGTGGAAGGTGATCTGTTCGTCCCCGTCCCATTCGGGTAAACCCAAATGAGCCGATCCTGCCGAAGTGCATCGACTTCGTGTCGAGGAAAAGCTGGGCGCCACCGAAATCGCTCGCCGGCTTGGTGTCGGCCGGGCCTCGGTGTATCGCGTGCTGGCCCGCTATGGACGCCCGGCGTAAAGCGATTCCAGTCGATTCATTGCTGCAATTGCGGCAGCGGCTTGACCGCTTGCCGCACAAAAGTCCGGAACGGGCCGCTCAAATCGCGGCGGTCGCCGGGTTGTACGGGGTCTCTACAACCACCGTCTACCGGGCGCTGCACGTATTCCAGAAGCCACACACCGCGCATCGCGCAGACCATGGCAAGCCGCGCCTGTTGCCGCAAACCGAACTGGAACGTTACTGCGAATTGATCGCAGCGCTCAAGCTGCGCACCACCAACAAGAATGGGCGGCACCTTTCCACGGTCAGGGCCATCATCGGGCTGATGGAAGACTACGGCGTGGAAACCGCGCAAGGCCTGGTCAAGGTTCCAAAGGGTCTGTTGTGCCGGCCGACAGTCAATCGCTACCTGTCCTTGTTGCGGCTGGACCAGCCTCACCTGCTGCGCGAGCCGCCCGCCGTGCGCTTTCAGGCGGAGCACAGCAACGACTGCTGGCAATTCGACATGTCGCCTTCCGATCTCAAACACATCGACAAGCCTGACTGGATTGATCCCGCCAAGGGGCAACCGACCTTAATGCTCTTCAGTGTGGTGGATGACCGCAGCGGGGTGGGATATCAGGAATACCGGTGCGTGTACGGCGAGGATGCGGAGTCGGCAATCCGCTTTCTGTTCAACGCGATGGCCGCCAAAGGCGATGCCGCATTCCCGTTTCAGGGACGGCCAAAGATGATCTATCTGGACAATGGGCCGGTCGCCAAGAGCCGGGTATTCCAGAACGTCATGCAGGCCCTCGGCATTGAATGGCTGACTCACATCCCGGCCGGCAAAGACGGCACCCGCACGACAGCGCGCGCGAAAGGCAAGGTCGAACGTCCGTTCAAAACGGTGAAAGAGGCGCACGAAACGCTGTACCACTTCCACAAGCCGGAAACCGAGAAGCAGGCCAATGAGTGGCTGATACGCTACCTGCTGCGCTATAACGATCAGGGCCATCGCTATGAGAAACATTCGCGTCTGCAGGACTGGCTGGCCAACCTGCCGTCCGATGGCTTGCGCGACATGTGCACCTGGGAGCAATTCTGCCGCTTTGCACGGGAACCGGAAAGCCGCAAGGTCGGCATTGACGCGCGCATTGTCATTGGCGGCACTTCCTACGAAGTGGAACCTGACATGGCGGGAGAAACCGTCGTCTTGCTGTGGGGGCTATTCGACGATGAAATGTATGTCGAGTTCGACGGCGAGAAGTTCGGCCCTTACCACCCCGTCGCCGGCCCGATTCCGCTGCATCGGTACCGCGCATTCAAGCGCGGCAAGGCGGATGAGCGTGCCGATCGCATCCGCGTACTGGCCGACCAGCTCGACCTGCCAATCAGCGCTTTGGCAGGAAACGATGTGCAGCTCACGCCACCGGCGACGGCAATACCGTTGCCCCGCCAACCCTTTGACGCCGGTTCGCACGAATACCATTTCGCCACCATCATCGCCGCCAAGCTGGCGATTGCCGACGACCTGGCGCAACCTCTGGCGAAGTTCGCGCCGGCCGATCGCGCCTTCATCGACCAGGTGCTGAGCGAGACGCTGACGCGCAGCATTGTGCTGGCGCGCATACGAGATTATTTCCGCAATAAAAAATCAGGAGAGGATCATACGAATTGAAGTCATGCAGCATTACGGCCTGACCCAGCCGCTCAGCCAGGCGGGGTACTACTATGAAACGGAGCATCACAAGCAGCTCA
>JAQGMD010000133.1 GCA_028292565.1 Burkholderia sp.
ACGGATAGACGGTGCGGCTGAGCGCGAAATCTTTATCGTCCGAAAACTTTGCAAAAAAAGCGGTGAAATCTTCGGGGAGCTTTGGATCGCATGCGAAAGCCGGAGCCGACAGGCAGCACAGCGAAATCAGGGAAACGGCGGCAGAGCCGGCGAGACCGTTCATTTAACCTCCCGACAAGGGCGGCAGGCTGCAAGCCGGCGGATTGACGCATGCCCGGTACTCCTTGCCCTGTACAGCGCGCTGTACCTGTAGAGTGGCTTCATCGAGCGCCTTGGATAAAGTCGCTTGGATGTCTTCTTCGGTCAAACCGCCACGATAGGTATCGGCGGTATCCGACGAAAACTCGGTGACACCGACCTTGCCCCTGATCTGGATGCGAACAGTCTTGTCGTTCCGAACTTTTTCGACGCCCCTGAGTAGCAGGCCGGCAAACGGTGCGCCGGCATAGCCACCGGGCGTGGTCGCCGCATAAGCATCGAGGCGATCCAGCTTCAGCGCCGCGCCGCCGCCGTGTACATAAACGCTGAACTCACTCAGGGAGACAGTCTTTCCAGCCAACATCGTGTGCAGCCGGCTTTCGAGGGACGCCTTCAATAGCTCCGGCCCGGTCGGCGTCACCCGGTCATCGCCGAAATAGTTGACCCTGCCGTAACGGCTCTTGTCCGTACGCGAGTTTTTCTGCTCGGTCGGCCGGTCATCTTTGAATGCAAAAGAAGTGGATTCCGGCAGTCGGGTTTCAGATCGGATCGAGCTGATCGTTCCGCAGCCTGCCAGCAATATGGCGATGATTACGAGATTCAAGTAACGCATTTTGTGTCCCCCCAATACTTTGCGTATGCCACATCGCAAATCCGTGGGAATTCGCCGTTGGGAATTCTGTTTATTCGAAACGCTGAGCAGATGAGCAAAGAATAAAGTAGTGCCTCGGCAAATTTTTGCTAAATCGCAAATTCACGACGATTAGCGGCTCAACCAGCATACGATGATGGACAGTAACACGTTATCGCCCGCCGTCCGGTAACTCTTTGTCCTCCGCCTCCATTTCTTTTTAGTAGATAGGCCGCATGTCCGATTTATATCTGAAGCCGGTTTGCGCGATCCCCAAAAGCGCAGGTGCTGCGTACAATGCGCGGCCTTCCGTCGTGTCTAATCAAATTGCGCATTGCGGCGCACAAACCGATGGCAGGAGGGAAGCATGATTCTGGTAACAGGCGGAACAGGTACGATCGGCAAGGCTACAGTGGCGGCGCTGCAGGCGGCCGGCCAGAAATTCAAGGTAGCGGCGCGCTCGCCGCAGCAGGTCAGGATGCCCGGAGTTGACTCGGTGACGCTGGACTGGAGCGACCTCGATACTTATCTCCCGGCGATGAAAGGCGTAGACAGGCTGTTCTTGCTTACGCCCAACAGTGAACGCCAGGTAGGGTATGCGGTGCAAACGATTGCTGCCGCGAAGCGTGCCGGCGTGAAGCACATCGTGAGATTGTCGGTGATGGGCGCCGATGCTGACCCGGGCATCATACTCGGGCGACTGCACTTCGCTGCGGAAAAAGAAGTGAAGCTAAGCGGCATCCCGTGGACCATGTTGCGCCCGACGTTCTTCATGCAGAACTTTATCAACTACTACGGGGTATTTCCGAACAAGGATTGCGAGATACATCTGCCGAACGGCCAGGGCAAGGCGGCATGGGTGGATGCGCGCGACGTCGGTGAGGTCGCCGCCAAGGTGCTCACCACGGACGGGTATCAAGGAAAAGCAGTTGATCTCACGGGACCCGAAGCGCTCACGACTTCTGAAGTACTCACCATCCTCAGTGAGGTGTTCGGGCACAAATACACCTACGTCGACGTGCCGGAAGATACGGCGCGCAAAGCGATGGAGGAAATGAAGATGCCGCTGTGGCTGGTGGACGGGTTCATGGAACTGCATGGCCTGATCAGGAACGGGCAAGCCGGCACAATTGCCAACGGCGTGCAAGAGATCCTCGGTCGTCCGCCGCGTTCGGTGAAGGAGTGGGCGCAGAGTCTCGCGGCGAAAACGTGACGCCAACCCAACCTACTCCCTACGCCGACCGTAACTCCCTGCGAAGTATCTTGCCGACGTTCGACTTCGGCAGGGCGTCGACAAACTCGATGTGTTTCGGGCGCTTATAACCGGTGAGCCTCTCCTTGCACAGCGCGGTCAGGTCGGCTGCGGTCAGCGCTGCGTCCCGTTTGATGACGAACAGCTTCACAGCTTCTCCGGAGTGCGTATCCGGGACGCCGATCGCCGCGCATTCAAGTACTCCCGGATGGGCCGCAATGATGTCCTCGACCTCGTTCGGATAAACGTTGAAGCCCGAGACCAGAATCATGTCCTTCTTCCGGTCGACGATGCGGATGACCCCGCATTCATCCATAGTGCCGATATCACCGGAGCGGAAAAAACCGTCCTGGGTCATCGCTTTGGCAGTCTCGTCGGGCCGGTTCCAATAACCTGCCATCAGCTGCGGACCACGGATACAAATTTCACCGGGGGCTCCCGTCGGCACGTCCCTGCCCTCCTCGTCACGGATCGCGATGTCGGTACCGGGCAACGGCATGCCTATGGCGCCGGCGAACGCGCTTGTCAGGGGATCGTTGCTGGTGGCGACGGGCGACGTTTCCGAGAGCCCGTAGCCTTCACAGATCGGCACGCCGGTGATCGCGAACCAACGCTCGGCCACCGCGCGCTGCACCGACATGCCGCCGCCATTGCACAGCATCAGGGTAGAAAAATCCAGGCGCGCGAAGTCCGGGTGGTTCAGCAGCGCGTTGTACAGCGTGTTGATCGCCGGCAGGACATGAAACGGATACTTGCGCAGCGTGGCGATGAACCCCTTGATATCACGCGGATCCGCGATCATGATGCTCGCCGCGCCTTTGTGCATGGCGAATAATGCACACGCGGTCAGTGAAAACACGTGATAAAGCGGCAGCGCACAAACCATATGCAGGTATTCGACATGGTGTCGCTGCAGCGCCGGTTCCATCCACGCTTCTATCTGAAGGATATTAGAGACGAGGTTGCGGTGCGTGAGCATCGCGCCTTTCGACACACCGGTCGTGCCGCCGGTGTACTGCAGTATCGCAAGGTCGGTTGCCGCAATCGCCGGTCGCTTGTACTGCAGCCGCTCGCCCTGTGACAGGATCGCGCTGAATCTGTGCGCGCCGGGTAAGGAATATGCCGGCACCATTTTGCTCACATGGCGGACAACCATGTTTACTACCGTTCCCTTGATCGCTCCGAGCAGATCCCCCAGGCTGGAGATCACAACATGCTTTAACTTGGTTCTTGCGAGTACGGCCTGTACCGTGGCCGCCATATTTTCCAGCACGATGATGGCCTCGGCGCCGCTATCGTTCAACTGGTTCTCGAGCTCGCGCGGCGTGTACATCGGATTGACGTTGACCACGACCGCGGCCGCACGCAATACACCCGTGAGCGCTACCGGATAGGCCAGGCAGTTAGGCACCGCGCAGGGATAAGTTGGGCAATTTGGCGGCCGTCGCGGGATGCG
>JAQGMD010000138.1 GCA_028292565.1 Burkholderia sp.
TGTCCGGCAGCGGCGGAATCAGCAATCCCGCATCGATCCTGCCTTGCGCCAGATCCTCCAGTTGCACATCGGTGGTCGCTTCGCGCAGATCGATCTGCACTTGCGGATAGCGCTCGCGGAATTCGCGCAGCAAAGGCGGCAGCACACTGTAGTCGGCGGTGGAGACAAAGGAAAGCGACAGCAGGCCGGATTCGCCGGACGCCGCGCGCTTGGCGAGTTCCGGCATGGCTGCGGCCTGCTGCAGGATGCGCCTTGCCTCGGGCAGCAGGGCGATGCCGGCCGCGGTCAGCGCGACGCTGCGCCTGGTACGCGCGAACAGCGGTGTGCCGAGATCGGCCTCGAGCGACTGGATCGTCTGCGACAATGGCGGCTGTGTCATGTGCAGGCGCACGGCGGCGCGGCCGAAGTGATTTTCTTCAGCGACGGCGACGAAATAGCGCAATTGCCGCAGTTCAATGCTCATATGCGATTCATATTAATGGAGAACGAATCATATATTTGACACGCTGCATCCCGCAAGGCACCCTAGCAGCCTGTTCAAGGTCTTACACGCCGTTATTCACACGTCATTTCGGAGGCATCATGGCATTCAACCGCCGTTCAAGGAACATCACCCAGGGCGTCGCCCGCAGCCCGAACCGCTCGATGTATTACGCGATGGGCTACGAAAAGGAAGACTTCGACAAGCCGATGATCGGCATCGCCAACGGCCATTCCACCATCACCCCGTGCAATTCCGGCTTGCAAAAGCTGGCTGACATCGCGATCACCGCGGTCAAGGAATCCGGCGCCAAGCCACAGGTGTTCGGCACGCCGACCATCTCCGACGGCATGTCGATGGGCACCGAAGGCATGAAGTTTTCGCTGATCTCGCGCGAAGTGATCGCCGATTGCATCGAGACCGCCGTCAACGGCCAGTGGATGGATGGCTGCGTGGTGATCGGCGGCTGCGATAAGAATATGCCGGGCGGGATGATTGCCATGGCGCGCACCAATGTGCCGAGCATTTACGTCTATGGCGGCACCATCAAGCCGGGCAAGTGGAAGGGGACCGACCTGACCATCGTGTCGGCATTCGAGGCGGTCGGTGAATTCACTGCCGGCCGCATGTCGCAGGAAGACTTCGACGGCATCGAAAAAAATGCGTGCCCGTCGTCCGGCTCCTGCGGCGGCATGTACACCGCCAACACCATGTCATCCTCGTTCGAGGCGCTCGGCATGTCGCTGATGTATTCGTCCACCATGGCCAACCCGGATGACGAGAAAGTCGGCTCCGCCGCTGAATCGGCCCGCGTGCTGGTGGAAGCGGTCAAGCGTGACCTGAAGCCGCGCGACATCATCACCAAAAAGTCTATCGAGAACGCGGTATCGCTGATCATGGCGACCGGTGGCTCAACCAATGCTGTGCTGCATTTCCTCGCGATTGCGCATGCGGCGGAAGTGGAATGGACCATCGACGACTTTGAACGCATCCGCCGTAAAGTGCCGGTGATCTGCGACCTGAAGCCGTCCGGCAAGTATGTGGCCACCGACCTGCACCGGGCCGGCGGCATTCCACAAGTATTGAAGGTCCTGCTGAACGCCGGCTTGCTGCACGGTGACTGCATGACGATCACTGGCCGCACCATGGCGGAAGAGCTGGCAAACGTGCCCGACGTGCCACGCGCGGACCAGGACGTGATTCGTACCATCGACAAGGCGTTGTATGAACAAGGGCACCTCGCGATCCTGAAGGGCAACCTGTCGCCCGAAGGCTGCGTGGCGAAGATCAGCGGCCTGAAGAACCCGGTCATCACCGGTCCGGCACGCGTGTTCGACGACGAATATTCCGCGATGGACGCGATCCTGGCCGACAAGATCAAGGCCGGCGATGTGCTGGTGCTGCGCTATCTCGGTCCGAAGGGTGGTCCGGGCATGCCGGAAATGCTGGCGCCGACTTCCGCCATCATCGGCAAGGGCCTGGGCGAATCCGTCGGCCTGATCACCGATGGCCGCTTCTCCGGCGGTACCTGGGGTATGGTGGTCGGCCACATTGCGCCGGAAGCCTTTGTCGGCGGTACGATTGCGCTGGTTGAGGAGGGCGATAGCATCACTATCGATGCAATTACCCAGTTGATCCAGCTGAATGTGCCGGATGACGAAATTGCACGCCGTCGCGCGAACTGGAAGGCCCCGGCTCCGCGTTATACGCGCGGCGTGCTGGCGAAGTTCGCCGCACTGGCATCGCCTGCGAGTAAGGGCGCGGTTACCGGCTGATCGGTTTAACCCAAATAAAAAGGGCCGGAATATTCCGGCCCTTATTTATCGCTATCGAAGCCTATGCGGCGACCGATCGTCAGGATTTCTCACTTCTTCTTATCGAAAGCCTTCTTCACGCGCTCCTTGCGCGCTTCCTCCATCTGCTCATGGGCCTTGCGCTTGTCGAGGCCGAGCATCTTTTCGATGAATTCAAACCAGATGAAGGCGAATGCGATGAGTCCGACGATCCACCACCATGACATCTCGGCGAACGGCCCGAGCTCCAGGTATCTGAGCAGTGATAGTGCGACAATTACAATAATCAACGGCATGGCGGCTCCTTTTGCCGAGAGGATATTGTGAAAGAGTGTAACGGTCAACCAACAGTGTCAACCAAGTGCGGGTATGATTAGTTGTAGAAATGCCGCCATCACTAAGTGTGCTGAATAAAACACGGTAAAATTCGTCCAGTTTTTATTTCGGAGAAGTTAATGAAACGTTCCATGTTGGTTTGTTTGGTGTTGGGTGCGCTGGTTTCGAACGGTGCGATGGCAAATGCTGATCTCGCAAAATCGAAAAATTGCATGGCTTGCCATACCGTCGCGACTAAAGTGGTTGGCCCTGCCTACAAGGACATCGCCGCGAAATACGCCGGCCAGAAGGATGCCGAAGACAAATTGACCCAGAAGATTCTGAAGGGCGGCAGCGGCGCCTGGGGTCCGGTACCGATGCCGGCCAATGCACAAGTCAGCGAAGCGGAAGCACGCACGCTGGTGAAGTGGATCATGACGCAGAAGTAATCGACTGCAAGTCGACCAGCAAAAAAGCGCTCGTTTGAGCGCTTTTTTATGCGCAGTGAAAAAATGCCCCGGCTTTTGACCGGGGCATTTTTTTCCATGCAATGACCTTCAGTTGCGGATTTACTTGGTCACGGCAATCTGCGTGCGCTTGCCGCCCTTGTAGGTGTATAGCGTCAGGGTGCCGTCCTTGATGTCGCCTTTGGAATCAAATGCGATCGGGCCGGTCACGCCCTTGTGCTGGATCTTCGCCAGTTCAGGCAGGTACTTCGCCGGATCGGCCGAATTGGCTTTCTTCATCGCCTCGACCATCACCATGACGGCGTCATACACATACGGTGCGTAAATCTGCACGTCGGCATTGAATTTCTTTTTGTACGCAGCCCGGAAGTCCTCCATCCCTTTTTTCTGCGCATCGACTACACCACCGGCTTCGGCGCACACCACCCGTTCATCGCCGATCGCATCGCCGGCCAGGTTGGCCAGGCCCTCGGTACAGATGCCGTCGCCACCCATGAACTTGGCGTTGATGCCGAGTTGCTTCATCTGGCGCATCATCGGTCCGGCTACCGCATCCATGCCACCGAAGAAGACGACGTCCGGACTCTTGGCCTTGATTGCAGTCAGGATCGCATTGAAGTCGGTGGCTTTGTCGTTGGTATATTGCTGCGCCACGATCGTTGCACCGCCGGCTTTCTTTGCGCCCTTGACGAACTCCTCCGCGACGCCCTGGCCGTAGGCGGTACGGTCATCGATCACGGCGATCTTCTTGCCCTTCAGCGTTTGCACCGCGTATTTGCCCAGCGTGCCGCCCAACTGGCCGTCGTTGGCTACCACACGGAAGGTGGTCTTGAAGCCTTGCTGCGTGTATTTCGGATTGGTTGCGGAAGGGGAGATCTGCGGAATGCCGGCATCGCTATAAATCTTGGAGGCCGGGATGGTGGTGCCGGAATTCAGGTGCCCGATCACACCATTGACTTTGGCATCGACCAGTTTCTGCGCGACGGATGTGCCTTGCTTCGGGTCGGCCCCGTCATCTTCGGCAATCAATTGGAACTTAATTTTTTTTCCGCCTATGGTCACGCCTTTCGCATTCAGTTCGTCGACCGCCATGCGGGCGCCGTTTTCATTGTCCTTGCCGAGGTGGGCGATGGCGCCGGAGGTCGGAGCAACGTGGCCGATCCTGACGACTTGCTCCTGGGCGGAGGCAACGCTCGCAAGGGCAAACGCGACGGCGC
>JAQGMD010000010.1 GCA_028292565.1 Burkholderia sp.
TCGCTACCGCAGGCTCTTGAGCAGGCAGGGCATCGAGGCGAATGATTCGAGAGAAGCGCGGATTAGGGGTGGCTTTATCGAGCCCGACGACGAAATTCAACCGTATAGCTAGTCCGCCCTGAAAAACCGCCGTTGTCCAGTACTCATGCGGGTCCAGCCTGATCAATGTCAGTGCGCGATTTGCAAGAAGAGCGACGATTTTGCTTCATTTCCCCGCAAATTCAGGCGAGTTTCATATCCGCCAGAAACATAGAGCCGTGCAGCGTAGCAAGACCCAAAGCTACCCGCTGTTGGAGCACATCAATCCCCATCACCCGCTCGTCGTGCTGGCCGCGATAATCGACTGGCCGGCGATCGAGCGAGTCGCTTCTGCGTCTGTGGCGCCAAGGCCCGGCCGCCCGCCCCTCCGAACGCGGCTGATTGCGGGGTTGTTGTACTTCCAGCATGCGTTCGATCTATCGGACGAAGATGTCGTTGCGATGTGGGTCGACAACCCGTACTGGCAAGTCTCTACCGGCGAGATCTATTTGCAGGCGGCACCGCCGATCGATCCGTCGAGCTTGTCGCGCTGGCGCCAACGGTTGGGTGCGACCGGGATGGAAGAGCTGCTGGCGCAAAGCATTGAAGCGGCCAAGCGTGCCAGCGCCATCAAGCCATCGAGTATCAAGCGCGGGATTGTCGATACGACGGTGATGGAAAAAGCGATCGCCCTATCCGACCGATTCAGCGCTGCTGGAACGCAGCCGGCAGCATCTGGTGAAAGCCGCGCGGCGATGGCATCTGCGCCTGCGGCAAAGCTATAACCGGCAAGCACCTCAACTGGCGCGCCAAATTGGACGATATGCCAGTGCGCGGCAGTACAAACGCATGCGCCGTGTGCTGCGCATGCTGCATACGCGGGTCGCTCGCATCCACCGCGAAGTGGCACGTCAACTCGATCAAGTGCCGCCGCAGTACCGACAGAAGCTGACCCGACTGCTCGAAAGACAAGCACAAACTCTATGCGTTGCATGCCCCGGAAGTCGAATGCATCGCCAAGGGGAAAGCAGGAACACCGTACGAATTTGGGGTCAAGGTGTCGCTCGTAACAACGCTGAAGGAAGGCCTGGTAGTGGGGGCGCGCTCGATGCCCGACACGGGCACACCTTGGGCGAAGCTCTGGCGCAGACCGAAATCCTGTGCGAGGCGAAACCGGAGCAGGCGTTCGTCGATCGTGGTTTTAAGGGCGTGAAAATTGCCGGCGTCCAGATCTGGATGTCGGGTCAGAAGCGGGGGTGTCACGCGCGCGTTGCGAGCGATGATCAAGCGGCGTAGCGCCATCGAGCCCACGATCGGGCATATGAAGGCAGACGGCAAATTCGGCCGCAATTGGCTCAAGGGTGCCATCGGCGATGCCATGCACGCCGTCCTGTGCGGTGCCGGCCACAATGTGCGTCTCATCCTCAATAAACTGAAATACCGCAATACTTCACTATCAACTTATTGAAAACTAGAATTCTTCAGGACCGACTAGCTGGCTCGCCAATTTCCGCCCCCTTCCCACGCCTGCTCCTTTTTTGAACCCGCGACGGTCAGAATGCGTGGACAGTAATGTCTTCGCGCACGACGATAAACCGGCACTTGGCCTGCTTTGCATCGCACGACGCCAGGAATTTTCGCCGTTAACGCGCTGCGACGATCATCGAACTTCCAGCCGCGGCGACTAAAAAGCCTAGCACGCGCAGCCATTGGCGTTGTTTGCACAAAGCCGTTCCACAACCTAAGCCTAACGCATGTAAAACCGAGGTTGCCGCAATCAAACCGAGACCATATTGCCACGGTGCGGTAAGCGCAGGCATTTCAGTGCCATGAGCAACGCCATGAAAGAGCGCAAAAAAACCGACTACCACGCCTCCGAGACCCGGACTTACCTTGATCGAAAATGCGATGAGTAGGCCGAGAACAAGTATCGAAGTGGCGATGCTGCTTTCCACAAATGGCAGCGCCATCCCGGCCATTCCCATGCCGGCTCCCAGCGACATCAAAGCAACAAAGCTGGCGGGAACGAGCCAGGCTGCACGTCCGCCGATTTGGGAAGCCCAGAAGCCAACGGCAACCATTGCGATCAAATGATCAAGACCAAGGAGCGGGTGTGCCAGGCCGGCCAAATAACCATTGCCGTGACCTGGGTGTGCATGAGCGATGCCGCAACAAGCCAGGGTGACAAAGGCAAAAGATAAGCGAATGACTTTGGTATGCATACTATTTTTCTTCCTGAAAAAATAAAAATTGACAGCTCGTATTCCAATAAATTCTCGACACTGCGCACGCCCGAGCGCCGCCTTCGCCGCACTTCTGATCGCGTTACTTTGCACCCCATGCATTTTCATAAACCATATCCTGCAATATCTTGCGCGACGCCCAGCCTTCGAGCTCCAGCATAGGCTTCGGATAAAAGGCTTCCACATGGCCGATGCACAGAATGGCGATCGGCTTGGCATCTTCCGGGATACGAAGCAATAGCCGCAACTGCCCCGGATCGAACAACGAAACCCACCCCATGCCAATCCCTTCGGCGCGGGCTGCGAGCCACATGTTTTGAATTGCACAAGCCACCGAAGCCAGGTCCATTTCCGGCAAGGTACGGCGTCCGAATACATGCTCGTCGCGCCGGTCCATCAGTGCCACCACCAGAACTTCGCCGCATTCGCGTATGCCTTCCACCTTCAGGCGCATGAATTCGTCTTCACGCTGCCCCAACGCCTGCGCCGTATTGATGCGTTCTTGCTCAACCAAACGATGAATACCGGCACGCACAGCGCGGTCGGAAATGCGGATAAAGCGCCAGGGTTGCATGAAGCCCACGCTAGGGGCCAGGTGTGCCGCATTCAATAGGCGCGCCAGTAACGCCGGTTCAATCGGATCGGGTAGGAAATGACGGATGTCGCGCCGCTGCGCAATCGCCTGGTAAACCGCGGCGATCTCTTCGTCTGCAAATCGGTTCATGGCAGGAATAGGCCGGCGGCGGCAGCCGGATCGGATGGAAAATAACAGTGAAGATAACTTGCGATCAGCCGCTTCGACTGGAAAATCCCCTCTCCTTCCGAAGTATTGTAAAGACGCTTGCCGGTCGCTACTGGCGCAAGCGGAGTATCAATCACGGAATGATGGAAAGTATGGCTGCGCAGCAAGCCGCTCGGCATCGGCGCCGTTTGATAGCCGAGGCCCTTCAGGCGCGCTTGCATCACCGCATGTCCAGGCAGCAGTCCCACCATTGCGCCGCGGGTTCCGGTTTTATCGGCGAGCGATTCAAGCAAATACAACATGCCCCCGCATTCCGCGTAGATCGGCTTGCCGTTTCGGAAGTGCATGTGCAGCGCGGCTTTCATCGCGGCGTTGTCTTGCAACTGCTGCAGGTGCAATTCCGGATAACCGCCGGGCAGATAAAGACTGTCGGCCTCGGGTAACGCCTGATCGACCAGCGGAGAAAAGAACACCAGTTCAGCGCCCAGCGTCCGCAGCAGATCGAGGTTGGCCGGATAAATGAATGAAAAAACGTTGTCGCGCGCGACGGCGATGCGGATGCCGGCCAACGCTTGCGGCAGCGTTTCCGTTGGCGCACGAGCGAAGTCCACCACCGCCGGCAATTCGGCCAAAGCTGTCGACGCAATCGCCGCAGCGGCTGCTTGCAGACGCGCTTCGAGGTCGGCAATCTCCTGCGCCTGCACTAGTCCGAGATGACGGTCCGGCAAGACGAAGCGGCCATCGCGCGGCAATCCGCCGAAATAACGCATACCGGACGGCAGGCCCTGTTCGATCATTTCGGCATGACGCGCACTTGCAACGCTATTGGCCAGCACACCGGCAAACCGCAAACCCGGACGAAAATTAGCCAGGCCATAGGCGATCGCGCCCAGCGTTTGCGCGACACCTTTTGCATCGATCACCGCCAGCACCGGCACGCCTAATTTCTCAGCCAGGTCGGCGCTGCATGGGCTGCCATCGAACAAGCCCATGACGCCTTCAATCAGGATCAGATCGGCATCCTGTGCCGCGTCGGACACCAGGCGCCGGCATGCGTCTTCTCCTGCCAGCCAGAGATCAAGCTGATACACCGGTTGGCCGCACGCGCGCTCCAGAATCATCGGATCGAGAAAGTCCGGCCCGGCTTTGAACACACGGACCTTACGCCCCTGATTGGCGTGAAAACGCGCGAGCGCGGCGGTTACCGTGGTTTTGCCGTGAGAGGAACCGGGCGCGCTGATGAACAGCGCCGGACAGCGTCGTGCCTGCACCTTAATACTCCACGCCTTTTTGCGCCTTGATACCCTGTTCCTGGTACGGATGTTTCAGCGGACGAATTTCGCTGACAAGATCCGCCCGTTCGATCAGTTCCGCCGGCGCATGGCGCCCGGTCACCACGATATGCAGCATCTCGCGCCGCTTGCCGAACGTATCCAGAACTTCGGCCAGGTCGAGGTACTGGTATTTGAGCACGATATTGAGCTCGTCCAGGATCACCATGTCATAGGATGGATCGTTGATCATCCTGACGGCTTCGGCCCAGCCCCTGGCCGCGGTCGCCATATCGGCGTCGCGGTCCTGGGTATTCCAGGTATAACCGGCGCCGACCACATGAAAATCGCAGTTGGCAAAACTGCCGAGCAGCTGCCGTTCGGCGCTGTCCAACGCACCCTTGATGAACTGCACCACGCCCAGCTTCATCTGGTGGCCGAGTATGCGCATGCCCATGCCGAATGCGGCGGTGGATTTTCCTTTGCCGGTGCCGGTGTAGACAATCAGCAAGCCTTTTTCTTTTTGCGCGGCGGCTTTCTTCTTTTCAAAGCCGGCCTTGTGACGCTCGGTCATGCGCTTGTGCGAATCGGGATCGGTTTTCATCTGCGTTAGCTCCACGGGGTTCCGGTTAATTGGGTCAATAGCGCCGCGACCCTGGAGCGGCTCGGATGGTAGCCGATGAAGACAAGTTCCGACTTTTGCGCTTGCGTTCTTGCCGCGTCGACGCCGATCGTCACGCGCGAGCGCACGCCTTGCACCAGCAGCGTGCCGCCGGCATCGTCGCTACGGATGAAACCCTTGCTTCTCAACAGCGGCTCCGTTCTGGCTGCTTCAACCAGCGCGGCTTTCAGTTTTTCCGGCGCTTGCGGCTCCTGGCTGCGCAGCGTGAACGACATCCACCCCGGGTCCTGCTCGTGGAAATGCTTGTGCGTCGCCAGTCCGTGGCTGTGCGCGCCCAGGCCGGAATGCGCATGGCCGTTCAGGCGCGCGTGGTCGGCGACCACAGGCGTGTCAGGCCCCGGCATGCGCGCGATCGGCGTATAGGTATGGCTAAGCGGGAGCGCCGTCGCCTGGTGCAAGCGCAGACCGAGAGCCAGCCGGATATCGAGCCGCGCCTGGTAAGCGAGCTCGAGGAAGCGCACATTCGGCGCGCGCCGTCGTATACGGGTCTCGGCGGTCAGCAAAGCGTTTTCATCGAGCGCATCGATCTTGTTCAATACCACCACATCGGCAAATTCCAGCTGCTGTTCGAACAGGCACGCCACCGAATTCGACACGGCGGCATGCCCGTCGCCGTCATTACCGCGCTCAAACTGATCGGAAAGCAGCAAAGGCGTATCCACCACCGCCAGCGTCGCATCCAGAATGAAATCGCCCGACAGCTCCGGCCCCTGCAGCAGTTCCATGATCGCCGTCGGCAGCGCCAGGCCGGAAGTTTCAATCAGCACATGGTCTACATTCGCGCGGCGCTCTGCAATCGCGCGCATGGTGGGAATGAAAAGCTCGTCATCGCCATAGGCGATCAAACCATACGGAAAATCGTGGATACGAATCTGGTCGGCATCGTCAGCGCTTTCCCGAATCAGCGCGCCGTCGATCGCGACTTCGCCAAACTCATTGATCAGCAGCGCGAGACGACGCGTTTGCCGGCTCTTGATCAGGCTGCTGAGCAAGGTCGTTTTACCGGAGCCGAGAAACCCGGTAACGACAGTGACGGGGATCTGGCGGTTCATGCGCGGACATCCCACGCCGCCAGCTGCCGCAGCACGCCGTCAAAGCTCGAACATACCTGCGGGTAATCCAGCTTCGGCCGCTCGATCACCAACAGCGGAATACCCAGCGCCTGTGCCGCGTCTGCCTTGGCGCGATACCCCCCGGCGTCGCCGGAATCCTTGGTCACCACGCAGTCGATCTGCCAGTCTTGCCACAGCGCCGAGTTAAATGCCTGAGAGAATGGTCCCTGCATTGCACAGATCTGCTTGCGCGGAATGCCTGCATCGATGGCGCGCTGTATGAATTCCGGCTCCGGCGTCACGCGGACGAACCATTGCCGCTCAGCGGCGCCCGGCGCTTGCAGGAAAGTTGCCAGATCCTTGGATCCTGTCGCCAGAAAAATGCGCTTGCCCGCGGCGATCGCGCGTTCGGCCGCCTGCTTAACCGATCCACATAATTCGCCGGCGCCAGGCTCGATCGCGCCAGGCCGCTCATAGCGCAGGTACGGGATGCCGAGCTCGCGCGACAAGCCGATCAATTGTTCCGACATATGGCTGGCATACGGATGGGTCGCGTCAACCAGAATGCGGGCGCGGGCGCGCGTCAGCGCCTGCTTGCGCGCTTCGACGCCCTGGCGGCCGGCCCACACCGTCACGCCGGGGCAGCGCGCAGTCGCCACATCGCCGCCATATTCGGTCGCCGCCGATATCACCACCGGATGCCCTTGCCCTGCCAACTCGCTGGCCAGCGCATTGCCGTCGCTGGTGCCGGAAAAAACCCATACCGCGCTGTCAGGCATTGGCGTGGCCACCGTTTGCGCAACCGGCGAGGCCCAGTCGTTGTAGCCGCGTGGCGTGAATATGCGGTCGCGTTTGCGCTGGGTAAACCGGTTGCCGATCACGATGGTGGTGAGCATATCGAACTGCATCGCCGGCAGCTCATCCAGCCGATGAATGCTGACTTGCTGGCCGGGTCGATAGGCATTCCTGACGACGCCGCACAACGTGTGCGGCGCCTTGGACTCGAGCATGATGTTCAGGATGCGGTACACGCCCTGCTGGCGGCCGGCGCTCTGCACGTTATAGAACACGCATGCCAGATCCGCCTGCGCAATATGGCGCGCGCGCTGCTCGATCCATTCCCACGGGCATAACAGGTCGGACAAGCTGAGGGTGGCGAAGTCATGCGACAGCGGCGAACCCAGCAAGGATGCGCAGGCATTGGCTGAGGTAATGCCCGGCACCACGTTCACCTCGAAGCTGTCGTCTTCGCGGATTTCTTCGAACGCCAGCGCCGCCATCGCGTAAATCCCGATGTCGCCGCTGGACACCAGCGCCACCCTGGCGCCGCCGCGCGCCTTTTCGATCGCCAGCAAGGCCCGCTCGCGTTCCTTGGTCAGCGGCGGCGTGTGAATTTCCTTGCCGGCGAGCCATGGCTCAATCCAGCGCAGATACAGCTCGTACGCGACGATCACGTCGCTGTCGCGCAGCGCGGCTTCGGCGCGCGGCACGATCATGTCGGCAAATCCCGGCCCGACCGAAATCAGATTCAATACTCCACTCATGCTTTGTTCCAGTTGATATCTTCCACTATCGCGACCGCAACGCCGTTCAGCGTCGTCTTTGGCACGACCAGATTGCCGCGGGCGCAGGCGATCAGCGCGCACGGTTCGCATACGCCGTCGACGCCGACGTTTTGCCGCACCCAGTCCGATGGCTGCGTCACCCAGGGACGGGCTGCCACCGTGGCGCGCGCAAACACGCGTAACGGCAAATCGTGCCGTTCACAAAAGTCGAGCAGCCCCGGCTCTTGCGCCTTCAGGTCGATGGTGGCCAGCTCGCGCACGTCGTTGATGCCGCGCTGACCCAGTGCCTTATGCACAGCCGCTTCGATCTGCTCTGCGGTCGCGCCCTTGCGGCAACCGATGCCGACCACCAGTGGTTTGCGCGCCTCGGTCGCGGTCGTGACTACCGGAACCGCACCGATGGCGGCAGCCACCCGATACGCGAGGCGGTTGGCACCGCCTTCATGCCCGGCCAACAGCGACACCGCAAAACGACCGGCTTCGTCCAGCACCACCACCGCCGGATCGCTATGCTTGTCCTGCGCCAGGCCATCGAGAAAGCGCACCGCAATGCCGCTTGCCGCGACCATCACCCAGCGTGCATGTTGCCGGTACGCCGCGCTGAACTGTTCCTTCTGCGATGCCGCGTTCAGCCACGGCCGGTACACGCTGCCGCCGAGATACGCCTGGATCGCAGCCGCCAGCGCTTCGCCTTCCGCGCGCACCAGCCAGATGCCGAGCGATTCGCTCATGCCGCCGCCTTTTTCTTGTCTTTTTTCACGACCCGGAACAGATGCGTGAAATCCTTCGAGTACAGGCTCGATTCCACTTGCGCACCGCGATCCAATGCCGCGCCGACCAGCATCATCGTGGTGAGGTTCCAGGTGCCGCGCTTGGTTTCTTTCAGTACTGTGCCCAAGGTTCCCTGGTACACGCGCTGATCGGGCCAGGTGGCGCGATGAACCAGAGCCACCGGCGTGTCTTCCGGATAGTGCAGGCGCAGGTCGGTCACGATTTTCTTCAGGTGCGGTCCCGACAGGAAAATGCACATGGTGGAACGGTGCTCGGCCAGCTTCGCGATCGCTTCCGACTCGGGCACCGCCGATGCGCGTCCGGAGACGCGTGTCAGAATCACGGTTTGCGACACTTCCGGTTTGGTCAGCTCGGCACTCACCGCCGCCGCGGCGGCGGTGAACGACGACACCCCGGGCACGACTTCGTATTCGATGCCGAGCGCGTCGAGGCGCCGCATCTGTTCGGCGGTCGCGCCGTATATCGCCGGGTCGCCCGAATGCAGCCGTGCCACGTCGCAATTGGCTTGCTGCGCGCGCCGGTAGCATGCCTCTTGTTGTTCGAGGTCGAGTTTGGCGGTGTCGATCAGTTCGGCATCGGGCCGGCAATGCTGCAGCATCCCGGTCGGCACCAGGGAGCCGGCGTACAGCACCATAGTCACGCGGCCGAGAATGTTTGCGCCGCGCAGGGTAATCAGATCGGGTGCGCCGGGCCCGGCGCCGATGAAATACACTTTCATGAATGTCTCTTCTCTCTTGGTGTCTTGCGGATCAACAGCGTCGCGAGATAGCCCATGGCTTCGGTCGCGCACAGCTTGCTGACGTCGGCGGCAATCAATTCATCTGGCAAACCAATACGCCGGACAAACGCGCAATGCTCCGCGATGTCCATTTCGCCCAGCAGATCGAGTACCCACGGCAGGCGCGCGCCGACTTTCATCAGCACGACAATGTCATGGCTTTCGATGTCGCGGCGCAGCGCCGCCGCGTCGTCCGGGCACGGCAGGATCAGCGTGCGTTCCTTGCCCTCGCCGAGCGGCCAGCCTACCGCCGCCGCCGCCGCCGCATAGCTGGTGATGCCGGGAAAGGTACGGTGCGGCAGCCCGGGCAAGCGGTCGCATAGCGCCGCCAGCACATAGCCGTAGGTGGAATAGGTGAGCGAGTCGCCGATTGTCAGGTACGCCACATTACGTCCGGCGCACAGCTCGATCGCAATGGTGTCGGCCAGTTGCGTGTAATGCTCGCTCAGTACGCTGCGGTCAGGATCCATATTGAATTCCACCTCGCGGATCCGCTGCGGCGGAATGTCGATGCCGGCCAGGCATTGCAGCGCAACCGAGGTGGCGGCGGTGCGCGCGCGCGGCGCGAACACGACATCCGCCTCACGCAACGCCGCAACGGCTGCCAGCGGAATGTAACCGGCCGGCCCCGGGCCGACGCCCAGCCCCCAGAAGCTACCGAGTGGTGTGACTTCGCTCATGCATCCGCCCCCAGCGCATTACCGTTCAGGTCAAACAAGCGCACCTCCAGCCGTTGTACGCTCGGCACGCGCGCATGCGCAAGCGCACCGATACGCCGCTCGATTTCCATCCACAACGCTCGCGCGCCGGTTTCATTCCTTAATCTTTCCATTGCCGCTTCCACCGTATTCGCTGCTTCCATTTCCCGTACCAGTTGGCGCTCGAAACCGAGTTCCGCCGCCACCCGCGCCACACATCCCATCGCCATGCCGCTCTTGCTCGAATGCGTGTCCCACACGCCGTCGAGCACCTTGGCCAGTTTCCCCGGATGCCCGGCCAGCCACAGCACATCGAGACGACGGTTTTCCTCTTCCAACGACTTTTGCGTAAAGTCGAGCGCATCGCCGAGAAAGTTCGCGATCTGCACCACGCGCTTTTCCGGCAGCCGCAGCACCTCGAGCGCAAAAGTACGCCCGATCTTGCCCGGCAGGTAGGCGACCACCGGCGCATCGCCGCCCAGCGCAACCCGCACATACACCTCGATCGACGCGATCCATGACGCCATCGACATCGGCTCGACTATCCCGGAGGTGCCGAGTATCGAGATTCCCCCGACGATGCCCAGGCGCGGATTGAAGGTCTTTTGCGCAATCACTTCACCGTTTTCGCAACCGATGGTCAGGTCGAACCCCATGTTGCGTTCCTGTGCCGGCCCTTGCGCCAGCACTTCGGCCACCGCCTGCCGCATCATCTGGCGCGGCACCGGGTTGATCGCCGGTTCGCCGACCGGCACCCGCAGCCCGGGCTGGGTCGCAATGCCTACCCCGCGCCCGGCAAGAAAACGAACCTGGCCACCATCATTGCGGCGCACCTCGGCAAAGATGGTGGCGCCATGCGTATTGTCAGGATCGTCGCCGCCATCCTTCAATACTTCGGCGCGCACCGTATCCCGGTCCAGCCGCCGCACATCCTTGATCGGCACCACCAGATAATGCGCGCCGTCCGGCAGCGTCACCTCGACCTGGTCACACCGTTCGTGATGCAACAGCAAGCCCAGCGCGGCCTTGACCGCCGCCGTCGCGCAACTGCCCGTAGTCCGTCCGCGCCGCAGACCGTTGGGCGCCAGTACACTGAGATCGAATTCTTCACGCTCCGCCGGGCCCATATGCTGCGAGTTGATTTAACGCATCGATCATCAGCGCATTGACCACCGTGGCGGCCCATGGCGAGCCGCCGCGCGTGCCGCTATTGGTAATGCGCGGCACCTGCATGCAGCGGCGCAAATCGTCCTTGCTTTCGCGCGTGCCGACGAAGCCGACCGGCAAGCCGATCACCAATTGCGGACGCCAGCCGTGTTCACGGATCAGCCGCGTCGTCTCGACGATCGCGGTCGGCGCATCGCCGATTGCCACGATCACGTCGTTGCCGAATTTTTCCCACGCGCGCCGGATGCCGGCGGCGGAGCGGGTAATGCCCTGCGCCTGCGCCATCAGGGCCGTCTCGCGGTCATGCACGCCACACCAGGTTTGGATGCCGAGCTGCTCCAGCAGTGCGCGCTTCAAGCCGGTCTGCACCATGGTGACATCGGTCACCACCCGCTTGCAGCGCAACAGGGATCGGATGCCGGTCTCGATCGCGCCTGGCGAGAAATAAATATCGTCGGGCGCGCTGAAGTCGCCGCTGGTATGCACCAGCCGTTGCAGCGCAGTCAGATGTGCCGCTGGAAAGCCGGACCAGTCGCGGCCGGCCGCGATGATGCGAAAGCTTTCCGCTTCGATCGGATGCGGTTCATACGGCGCGAATGCGGGCGCGACCGGCGCCGGCATAGTGGCCGCCTCTTTCTCCTGCGATCCGCGCACGCGCAAATGATGGGCGCGCTGCGGCTCGCCCACCTGCTCCTCGAAGCCGACAATCTGCACGCGATACTTGCACAGCGAACAGTTCATCGCCGCCCGCCCCTCGACTGCCTCGCGCGCACGGTCGATCAACACGTCGGCCAGCAACGGATGGACGCCGAGATAGCCCGCCCTGATCACTTCCAGTCCCGGCTCCCGCTCCTGCAACGCGTCGGCGGCAGCATAGATTCTTTTGACGAGCACACCGTCGAACAGGAAGTAAGGCAGCACCACCATCCGCTTGAATCCGAGCCGTGCGGCCGAACGCAAGCCATCGTCGACCAGTGGTTTGGCGGTGCCGGAATAACAGACAAACGCGGCGCCGAAGCCCAGGCCCTCTTCCAGCATCCGCGCCAGCTTGGCAATTTCACCGTTGGCGTCCGGATCGGTGGTGCCGCGCCCGACCACGACCAGGCAGGTTTCGTCGCGGCGCACCGTATGCGGCGAAGCCGACTCCGCGGCGACGATGCGCTCCTGCGCTAGTTGCAGCAGTTGCGGATGCAGGCCGAGCGGCGCGCCGAAGTGGAAATCACTATTCGGATGCTCCCTGGCGAGCGCCAGCAATTCGCTCGGCATGTCGTTCTTCGCATGGCGCGCGCCGAGCAACACGCCCGGCACCACCGCCACCTGGCGCACACCCGTGGCGAGAACGGCCTCGACCGCCTGGTCGATGGTCGGACTGGCGAATTCCAGATAGCCGTGACGGACCGCATGCTGCGGCGCGCGCTCGCGCACCAGCTGCACCAGCGCTTCGAACTCGCGGAGACCGTCGGTATCGCGGCTGCCATGCCCGGCGATGACGATGCCGAACCGGTGGCCGCCTTTCTCCTGCGTCATTTCTCCTCCGGCGGTTCGATCTGGCTCGGCATCGGCGCGCGGGTGCGGATCAGCATGATGCTCATGTCGCTGAATTCGCGGTCCACGCATTCGCCCAGCGAGCCGCGCCATTCGGCTTCATTGCGCGTGAGGTTTTCCCACACCTCGGTTGGATGCTCGGGGGAGATGCCGTTTTCCAGCAGGTAAGCGGCGATATGGCGCGGCATGAACGAGCGCGCCGCATCCCACGGACAGGGAATCACGATGGCATTGCGTTCATCCTGCAACACATGCACCAGGTGGCGCTTGAACGGTGTCAGATCGCCGCGGCGGTGAAAGGTGATAAAGCTGGTTTCGTCGAAGCACACCTTGGCGCGCGACGCGAGTATCTGCGCCGACGAGATGCCGGGCAGGGATTCCACCGGGTGTCCGCAGGCGCGCTCGACACGCTCGAGATACTGAAACCCGCTGAAGTGGATGTCGCCCATGAATACCACCACGCAGCGCTTGCCGGCATGGTGCGCCTGCGCGACCTGCTCCAGCTTTTCGGTCTGGTCGCGGTAACCCATCGTGACGATCTCTGCGCCGGATGGAATCAGGCTGCGTACCACATTGACCACCGCGTCAAAGCCGGCGACGACGTCGGCGTCGCGGATCAATTGCGCGCCGCGCTGGGTCATGTAACCGATGTCGCCCGGTCCGGCGCCGATACAAACGATCATAACTGTTCCTCAAAAATTTCCGGGTTTACCGATTGAATCGATGCCATTCCTACCACGTCGCCAATGACTACGATGGCCGGGCTGCCGAGTTCCTGTGCCCGCACTTGCGCCGCCAATTGCGCCAGCGTGCTGACAGGGTCAGCAATTCGACGCCGCCGGGACCGGCCCCGATTAAATAAACTTTTCCGTTTTTCATGGCGTTTTCATGCATCCGCGAATGGTCAGCGTCAGGTTCTCTGCCGACAAGTCTTCCAGCGCGATGCATTCCGCACCCATGGCCTGCGCCAGCTGGGCCGCCCGGCCCAGGCGCAAATAGCCGGTCTCGGTATCGAGCACCAGCGCCGGCACCGCGCGTGCGGCGAGCAGTTCCGCCAGTTCCAGCGTCTCGCGCCACGGATCGCCGCCGTCACGCAGCGCCACGTTGGCCTTGCCATCGCTGAGCAGCACCAGCAGCGGCGGCATGGTTCCGCCGGCCCTTTCCATCGTTTCCAGCGTCAGCTGCAATGCGTGCGGCAATGGCGTGCGGCCCCCGGTCGGCAATTCGCGCAAGCCTTGCTCGGCGAGGTCGACGCTGCGGGTCGGCGCCAGCAAAAGGTTGGCGGATTCACCGCGAAACGAGATCACCGCCACTTCGTCGCGCCGCTGATAGGCATCGGTAAGCAGCGCCAGTACCGCGCCCTTTACCGCCTCCATGCGCCGCTGCGCCGCCATCGACCCAGAGGCATCCACCACGAACAGGATCAGGTTGGCGCTTTTGCCGACCCGGACCTGCTGGTGCAGGTCGCCGCGGGTGACCCGAAATTCCTCAGGGTCGCGCAGCGCTGCGCTGCGCAGCGTGGCGCCGACGGCCAGGCTGCTCGGATTCTCTTGCGCCATGGTGCGCACAACACGCCCGCGTGCAGCGCCCACAGCCTCGCTGCGCCGTCCGGAAGCGGCTTGCGCAGGGGCAGTGTTCACCGTGATGCGGCGCACGCTGGCACCAGATGCCGCGGCAAAGACTTGCTGCTGATTGTCGTCTTCCTCGGGATCCCCTGGCGTGCCGTTCTCCTCCGTCGAGCCCGGCTCATGCTGGTCCCCGTCCGGCGGCGGACAGGCTTGTTGCATCAGCTCATCGAGGCGTTCCCGGTCCAGACCGGGTTGTTCGAACGGCTTGCGCCGGCGCCGATGCGGCAGCACCAGTTCCGCCGCACCGCGCACGTCCTCCGGCGTCACCCGTGTGCGCGCATCGAGAGCCGCCAGCGCGCGCGACGCCTTGTGCATCACGATATCGGCGCGCAGGCTTGCCACCTCGAATTCGCAGCACAGATGGCTGATCAGGTCGAGTAAGCCGTCATCGAGCGCGACTTCCGGCAGCAGCCGCTGCGCTGTGACAAGCCGACTGCGCAACACTTGCTGTTGCTCTGCCCACACCGTCGCATACTGCGCCGGGTCGGCCTCGAACGCGATGCGACGCCGCACCACGTCGGCGCGCAATGACTTGTCACGCGGCGCCGCCACTTCCACCATCAGCCCGAAGCGGTCGAGCAATTGCGGCCGGAGATCGCCCTCTTCCTGGTTCATCGTGCCGATCAGCGTGAAACGGGCCGGGTGCGTGATCGACAAGCCTTCGCGCTGCACCGAATTGACGCCCATCGCCGCCACGTCCAGCAACACATCGACCAGGTGGTCGGGCAGCAGGTTGACCTCGTCGATGTAGAGTATGCCGCGATGCGCCGACGCCATCAGGCCGGGCTGAAAGGCGCGCTGTGCGCCCTTCAGCGCGCGCTCAAGGTCGAGCGTGCCGAGCACGCGGTCTTCGGTCGCACCGAGCGGCAACGTGACGAAAGGCACGCCGGCGGATTGCACCGGCGCGTTACCGGCGCTGCAAATCTCGCAGTGTTCGCACGGCATGCCAGGCATGCAGTTGAACGCGCATCGTGCCACCCGTTCGATCGGCGGCAGGATCTCGGCCAGCGCGCGCGCCGCCGTGCTCTTGGCGGTCCCCTTGTCGCCGCGGATCAACACGCCACCCAGCGAAGGATCGACCGCGCACAACAGCAATGCCGTCTTCAACTGCGCCTGGCCGACGATCGCGGAAAATGGAAAAATGGTGCTCGCCATCTCATGCTCCACGCGGCTTTTCGCCGCGCGCCTCCAGCAAGGTTTCGCTTTGCAAGTACAGTTCGCGCAGCGCGTCCAGCGTCTGCTGCTTCGGCTCCGCCCACATGCCGCGGCCGGCCGCTTCGAGCAGCCGTTCGGCAATCGCATTCTGCGCCCATGGATTGGCTTCCCGCAGGAAGTTCTGTATGTCGGGATCAAATGCGTAGCTGTCCGCCACTTGTTCGTACATCCAGTCATCCATGACCTGGGCGGTCGCGTCGTAGCCGAACAGATAATCGACCGTGGCGGTCAGTTCCAGTCCGCCCTTGTATCCATGGCGGCGTATGCTTGCCAGCCATTTCGGATTCACCACGCGCGAACGGAACACGCGCAAGGTTTCTTCCTTGAGGTCGCGCACCTGGGCGCGTGCCGGGTCGTGACTGTCGCCGAAGTAATGGCGCGGCTGTTGCCCGGTCAAGGCACGAATGGTGGCGATCATGCCCCCGTGGAATTGCAGGTAATCGTCGCTATCGAAAATATCATGCTCCCGATTGTCCTGATTGTGCAGCGCCACCTGGACGCCCGCCAGGCGCGTACGGAACGCATCGCGTTGATCGGTCCCTTCCCTGCCGCGGCCATACGCATAGCCGCCCCAATTGATATAGGCCTCGGCAAAATCGGCATCGGCTTGCCAGTTCTTCTCCTGGATCAACGGCAGAATACCAGCGCCATAGCTGCCCGGTTTGGCGCCGAAGATGCGATAACCGGCCCGTTGCGCCGCCTCATCCTCGGGCAGCCCCTTGCCGATCCATTCGCCCATCTCGGCGAGATAGTGCTTGCGCACGAAGTTTTGCGACAGCGGTTCGTCCAGCACCAATACCGCATTGACCGCATCGTCGACCAGGTCGATCAGTTGCGGAAAAGCGTCCCGGAAAAAGCCGCTGATGCGGGTCGTAACGTCGATGCGCGGGCGTTTCAGTTCCTCCAGCGGAATCACCTCGACGCCAGTCAACTGCCGATTTTCCGGGCGCCACAACGGACGCACGCCGAGCAGCGCCAGGATCTGCGCCACGTCGTCGCCGTGCGTGCGCATCGCGCTGGTGCCCCAGACGCTGATCGCCACGCTTTCCGGATAGTCGCCGGTTTCGCGCACATGCCGGGTCAGCACCTCATGCGCGAGCTGTTGACCGACGCGCCACGCCGACTGCGATGGCACGCTGCGCGGATCGACCGAATAGAAATTGCGCCCGGTCGGCAGGATATGCGCCATTCCGCGCGTGGGCGATCCGCTGGGACCGGCCGGTACGTAAGCGCCGGACAGCCCGAGCAGCAGGTTGTCGATTTCGTCCGATGCGCGCGCCAGGTTCGGCACTAGGTCGCGGCACGCGAAGCCGAGTATGCGGCGTAACCCATCGTACATGTCGACGCCTCGAGACGCTTTTGCAACGAACTTCGCCGATACCGATGGAGCGATCCCTTTGCTCTTGTGATGGTGATGCGAATGCGGATGATCGTGGTCGTGTTCCATCGCATGCGCGCTCACCCGCCGCGTGTGGGCTTGCTGCAGCAATGCGCCGGTCGCACGAGGCGCCGGGCGCCATGCCGCGCCGTTGGACGCCGCATCAATTTTTTCAATCTCCCCGAAGGTCGCGTCCAACACCTCATCAATGCGCGACTCGGCGTAGCCATGCGCATGCAGTACCGCAAACAGCTTCCGGCATATCGCGTCGATTGCTTCGATTGCATCAGCCCGCGTGACGACCGGCCGCCCGGCTAACCGTTCCAAAGCGGCCACGCGGACATGCAGGCGACGCCCCTTTTGCTCAAGCAAGCCCTCGATCGCCAAGCCGAACAACCGCGCCACTTCGGCCTGCAAGCCGGGAATATCCTGGTTAGGCAGGCGGGTAAGCGACACCAGCATATCCACCAGTTGCTCGTTTTCAGGCGCTTGTCCAAGTATATGCAAACCGTCGCGGATCTGTGCCGCGCCCAGCTCGCACAAGTAACCGTCGAGGTCCTCGATCAAATGGGCGACATCCGCACCGCCCATGTTCGCCAGCGCAGCCGGGAGTTCGTCGTCATGGTGTTCGTGATCGTGATCGTCATGGTCGTGTGCATGATGACGATGGCCATGCGGATGATCGTGGTGATCGTGGTGATCGTGATGCAGCAGCCTCGCCTGCAAATCCGCGTCCAGGTTGGTCTCTTTCACCAATTCCCATATCTGCTGCTGCAGCAGCGGCAGCTTGGCCGGGTCGAGAATCTCTACCTGGTAATACTCATCCACCAGCTGCGTCAGCTGGGCCAGCGCGCCATAGGTATCGGCGGTCGTCATCGGCGGGGTCAGGTGATCAACCACAACCGCATGGGCGCGGCGCTTGGCCTGGGAACCTTCTCCCGGGTCGTTGATGATGAATGGGTAAAACAAGGGCATGTCCGCCAGGAAGGCGTCCGGAAAACAATTCTCCGACAATCCGACGCCCTTGCCCGGCAACCATTCGAGCGTGCCATGCTTGCCGACATGGACGATCGCATCCGCCCGCCACTCGTCGCGCAGCCAGCGATAGAGTGCATAGTAATGATGGGTCGGCGGCAAATCCGGCTGGTGGTAGATCGCATCCGGATCCATGCCGTAGCCGCGCGGCGGCTGCAACGCGACGAACGCATTGCCCAGTTCAATGCCTGCCAGAGTCAGATGGCCGTCATGCACATAAGCCTCACCAGGCGGCGGTCCCCATTGTGCGTTCATCCGCTCGGCCAGTTCATCCGGCAGGTCGGCGAACCACGTCGCATACTGCTCTGCCGTCACGCGTCCCGCAGCCCGGGTCAACTGTTCAGACGTAAGATACGTGTTGTCGTAGGCGCAGCGGTCGACCAATTCATGGATCAATGCAGTGCCACTCTCCGGCAGATCGCCAATGCGATAGCCGGCGGCGCGCATCGCGTTCAGAATGTTCATCAGCGATGCGGGCGCATCGAGCCCGACCGCATTGCCGATTTGCGAAGCCTTGCTGTTGGAATTGGTGAATATGAAGGCGACGCGCTTGTCCGCATTCGGCGTCCTCCTTAACCGGGCAAAGCGTAGCGCGATACCGGCCACGCGCGCGACCCGGTCGGGTAGCGGTTCATATTCCACCGCCTCATTGGGCAAGCCGGAGGCGCGCGCCTTGAATGACACGGGGACGGTAATGATGCGCCCGTCGAACTCCGGAAGCACCACATTCATCGCCGCATCGAGCGGGTTGAACCCGCGCGCGGATTGCTGCCACGGACCAAGCATCATGCCGCTGGTCATCGCCTGCAGAACCGGCACGCCGAGCCGTTCCAGCACACCGACGGACCATCCCGCAGGTGTCGGCCCGCCCGGCGAAATCGCGCCCATCGCAAACGAGGTGGTGTTGATCAGCACGTCGATATGCGCGCCATGCTGCCCGCAAAAATAGCGTAATGCCGTCGGCAGTCCTTCGCTACCGTTGCTGCCCGCCTTTAATGAAGAGGTAAACACCGGCAGCACATTCATGCCGCGTTTTTCCAATGCGTCGACCAGCGCATCGATGAAGCGCGTATTGCCGCTCATCCAATGGGCGCGGTAAAAAACAATACCGACGCTCGGCCGCTCCGGTGCGCGTTGTGCAAGCCAATCAGCGATACCGGCGTCCTGCGGCAGGTCGGGGTGATAAATTCCGTGCTCGGGCAAAGCCATCGCCGGCTCGAACCCAAAACCGGTAAACAGAAAATGATCCGACAGATAGCGCAGCAATTGCGCCAGGTTCATGCTGCCGCCTGCCTGAAAGTAAGCCGCTACCTGATGCAACACGTCCGACGGCACGGTCGAGACGGCAGCCAGTTCCGGGTCCGGTTCGCCGGTACCGCTGATCGCTATCAAATGACGTCCCTGGCGGCGCGCGTGTTGCAGCAACTCGGCAAAGCCGGGGATGCCGCCGAGGCGGCCAAGCACGCGGAGGATAACGATTTGCGCCGAGGCGAGTGTTGATGTCAGCAAGGCGGCCATCTGCGCCTCGCTCACGATCGACTGCAGATTGACGGCGGTAACCGGCGCGAAGCCGTCCGGCATCTGCGGCAAGGCGCTGTGCAGCACCATCAGATCGTTTGGTGCGTGCGTCAGCAGCGCAATGCGTGCTCCGGTCGCGTTCATCTCAACCATCGGCATTCTCTGACTCTGCAATGTCACCGACACCCAAGCGATGAAAAATAAGGTCGCTCACTTCGCGCCCGCCTTCCAGGTGTTCGCCGACAATACGTTCGAGCGCCTGTTCGTCGTGGCAGCGGTACCAGACACCGTCCGGATAGACGACCACGAACGGCCCCTTATTTTTGCAGACAACCATGCAATGCGTTCTGGTCCGCTTGACCCGCAGTTGCGGACGGGCGTCAATCGCTTCGCCGAGGCGTTTGAACATCGCTTCCGCTTGCACCCCGTCTTTGGTGCAAAGCGGGCCGGTGCACATCAACACATGTTTGGTGTGGGTTCTCATGATAGGTCTTTAATGTCGACGGATAGTGCCACCGGATGATGGCGGCCGGCTTGCTAGCGGGTTCTTTGGTAAAAGAATCCCATCAGTCCCCCGAGGGCGATCCAGAGCACGCCATTTGCAATAGCGGTGGCGTAAATGAAGGCGAGCGACAGTTCGGCAGGCGCGGAACTGCTGTAAACCTGCGGCTCTGGGGCGCCGACCAGATACGGAACAATGAGCAACAGCGCAGCTGCCGGCTTGGCGCTCCAGCGCCGTGCAAATACCGATAGCGAAAGTGCCGCAGCGGTACAGATAGTCGTCAACAACCACCATAGCTGGCGGTCGGGCAACGCAGCCGCCTCGGTTCCCGGAACTTGCGGAGGCAATCCCAGCGAAGGGGCGATGAAGAATACCGTGTAACCGGCCAGACCCCACAACAGGCCCGCACGCCATCCGCTGACGCCACCACGCAAATGAATCGCGGCTCCCAGCAACAGCGCAAAACCGACAGCGACGGATATATTCGACAGCGCCGTAAAGAAGGTTCTTTCCATGCCGTCTTCCGGCTGCCAGTTTCCATGCCCGTGACTATGGTCGTGACCATGATCGTGATGCGCATGCCCGGCGGACGAAGGCGCACTGGCGGCGTGCCGCTCAGCTGCTGCAGAAGCTGCTTCTTCGTAAGCTTCCGCCATGGCGATGATTGGACTCACCTGGACTTTCTGAACGCCGGTCAGTATCAGACCTGCCAACAGGCCCGACAATGCCGCTGCGGAAAGAATCCTTTTGAACCCTGCAGGACCGGACATAGCGGCTTCGGTCAGTGACACGGGAACCCGGCGGAATGGCGACCGTCGTGCGCCGCATTATGGAGCTCGGAAGTCTCAGCGAAACCCATGCCAAAGATGAGCACGATACCGAGACCGCCGGCCAGCAATACCGGCAGAATTTTTTCCTTCCAAACACTGGAGGAGCGGGATTGCGGATTGACGTTATCGAGTAAGCCGGGCATTGATGACATGTGATACTCCTTCTTCAAAAGCGGCCCGGGCCAGGACGGCAATCGGGACGGAACAATGACATTCGCTGACCTGAAAGGCATCAGGAAAACAAACAAGGCGATGCTTTGAATGCGAATGCAGAGACACAGGCTGCTATGTTGCGCATCAATGGGACACGCGTGAAACATCCTGTACGTCGAGAAGGGGGAATAGAAATGGGTGCGCAGCAGAGCAATCCATCCGGGCGCCCTCCGCGCACAAACTCTAGCTTCGCTTCAGGCCGGTCTCCGGGCTCACGAGTCGGTACCTATCGTGTCAGGCACCATCAGATTCGCGCCTTCCCGTGCTTTGCACAGTGGCATATTGCGAAGCGATTACTCGTTTACCGTTGCGGGGGCAGCGTCGGAATTATTCAACCATTTGAACTCACCGACTTCCCGTTTAACTTCCAGGGAGAAGTATCGAACCTCCCCAGAAGACCTCAAGCAGTATTACTCAAGTAGTGTATATGCCAACTATATAAAATGCAAGTAACCAATGAAATAGCTCCATCAGCGCGTGTTCAGGTTTTATCGGCTTTCGCTCTGCTTACTGCGCCTGCACGAAGTCGCAATGTTCCATGAGTCACCCGAAGCGCGCGTGACCGAGAACTCGGCACACGCCCCCAATGGCACCGGCGCTTGTTTAGTCAAGAAGCACGGACCCGTCAGGGCCCCACCGAACTTTCGTGATCCCCGGCTCTTCCGCTTCGAGGCGCTTCGCCTCCAGTTCCTGGGCAGTCATTTCACCCGCCTTCGCGCGTAATTCGTCGGCGAGCCGCCGATCTTCAGCAGTCGTGTCCCACCGCGCAAACGCCAGTTCGAATGCCTGCTTGAGCTCCGATGCCACCCAAGGCTTAGCGATATAGCGGAATACTTCGGCGCGATTGATTGCATCCAGAACCGTCTCGAATTCTGTAGACGCACTCAGTATCATGCGCACCGCCTCAGGTTGCACGCCCTTGATCGTCTTCAAGAATTCGACGCCGTTCATGGTCGGCATTCGGTAATCCGAGACGACCACATCGAAGCGAACCTCGGCGCTTCGCAGCAATGCTTGCTCGGGATCGGTGAAAATCTCAGGCCGCAGATCAACCCCGGAAAAACACTGGCGCAGTGATCTCTGCAGCGCGTGCAGCACGTTGATTTCATCATCCAACAAAAGAACGCGTCTCATCACTCGAAGCACTCCCGATCAGCGTCATCCCGAACGGGCGTGGCACCTTCTTGTGTCGCCGCAGTGGGCGTAGCAACGGGTGCAACCGCCCACCGGCGGCCATGCCTCAGGACAGGGCAAAAAGTCACATCCCGACAACGGGCACGAGGAGTGGTTGAAAAAAGCCAGATCGGCATATCGCGATGTTGCATTTGGATTACTCCTCCCTGGTCAAGATGAAAACTGCAAGCGGGCGCTCGTTGGCTCGCTCGAATTCACGGATTTTGTCTATGTAACGATCATCGAGCACGCAGTTTTTAGGCAGGAGCAGCATTGTGTCCGCATTGTATAAATCGCGTGCCAGGATCATGCCCGGTTTCAACTCGTTCGAAATGATCTGAACCTCCGGCTTTCTTCTTACTTTCATCCTCGGAGCGGCTACCAGTTCGGCCAGCGCATCGACGACCGTTGGGTCGTAACGTCTCTCTCTATTCGCGCTCAACATGGACAGAGCCTCGTTTGGGCTAAGCTGTTTGTCGACTAGTGTCCCGATCTGGGCTGCATCGTAATCATTGACCGCGGCCAGGATGCGGGCGCCAAGCGGAATCGCCATGCCCTTCAGTCCGTCCGGATAGCCAAGCCCGTCGAAACGCTCATGATGGCTTCTAATCAGCTTTGCGGCGTCGTGCAAATGATCTAGCGCCATTAAACTCACCTCGCCATTGATCGCGTGTTTGGCAAAGTCGGCCCGGTCCTGTCCCGCCAACGTTAACGATGGACGGCTCAAAAGCTTGTCGCTCAAGCCGATCTTGCCGATATCATGCAACAGCGCAGCGAGAAAAACGTCTTGCACGTCGCTGTCAGGTAGTTCCATTTTCTGAGCGACAGTCCGCGCCAGGTCGGCCACGCGCCTCGAATGCCCGGCAAAACTCGACTCGCGCATTTCGATGAGGTTCGAAAACACTTGAATCGACGTGATGAAACTCTTTTTCAGCTTGTCATGCGCCTGTTCGACGTGGGTCATTGCCTGTCGCAATTCCTCCGTGCGCGCGCTGACCTTGTCCTCAAGTGTCGCATTGAGCGCTTTCAGTTCTTCGTTTTGTTGCCGAGTAAGCGCTTCCAGCCGCCCCTTTTCCCGCTCGAGCTGCAGCCGCTCCAGCGCGTGCCGAACGCCGATCACGATATCGTTGTCTTCCCAAGGCTTGGCGACGTAACGATAGATCTGTCCTTTGTTAATCGCTTCAACGATGGCCCCGACATCTGCATAACCGGTCAGGAGAATGCGCACGGTATCAGGTGACCTCATGCGGACCTGCTCAAGAAACTGGGCGCCGCTCATCTCCGGCATCCGCATGTCGGAGATCACCAGGTCGATCCGCTCTGCCGCAAGTAAACCGAGGCCTTGTGCGCCGCTCTCCGCCGTGAGCACGCGGTAACCAAGCGGTCGAAACAGGCGCCGCAGTGATGAGAGGATATTCGGTTCATCGTCAACGAATAGCAAAGTGCCCGGTGACGCCGCTAAGTGCCCCGCATCGTTACCATTTTTATGTGTGTCAGTTGTCATTCCGCTTGGCTCGCCAAATGCTGGTCGCTCTCCAGTTGAATAGGGAGTAGACGGCAGCGTATTTGAAAACGTATTGCTGGATGGCGCCGGCCCGTCGTCGCCGACCGCGATGGCGAAGGACTGCCCGCGATCGCTGTGGGAGACCATGGCGCGTACCCGATCACCCGATCACCCGAGCTGATCCGTTATCACGTTTGCCGTGTGTGTGTGTTGAATCGGCAATGTAATGCGGAAGGTGGTGCCGACATTGGGTTCGCTGCAGACCTGGATGCCCCCATTATGTTTTTGTATGATGCCGTAGGAAAGCGATAGTCCGAGCCCCGTACCACTGCCGATTGGCTTCGTGGTAAAGAACGGGTCAAAGATGCGTGACAGGATTTCCTTCGGTATGCCAGCCCCGTTATCGGCAATTTCGATCCAGATGTTATCGCCGTCGCTGCCGGTACGAATCGTAATTTTCCCGTGCTTAGCCTGCATGGCATGTGCCGCATTAACCACGATGTTCATTACGACTTGGTTGATCTGCGTCGGCAGGCACTCCACTTCCGGTATATCGCCGTACTCTTTGATCACATCGGCTTTGTATTTGACTTCGTTCGCCACTATATTGAGCGTCGAGTCGATGCCTTGGTGGATATTCACCCATTGCCATTCCTGATGGGCGTCGACACGTGAAAAATCCTTTAAGTCCTGTACGATCTTGCGTACCCTGACGATCCCTTCCTTTGATTCGGACATCAGCGCCGCGATGTCTTCCTTCAGGAAATCGAGTTCTATACGTTCGCGCACCGTTCTCACATGCTGAACCACCGCCGGCGAACAGATGCTCGATTCCGCCTCCTCATAGACATTTAGCATCTCGAACAGATTCGCCATGTAATTTTCCAGTGTTCCGAAATTGGAAAATATGTAGCCGATCGGGTTATTGATCTCATGGGCGACGCCGGCGGCGAGTTGCCCGATTGATGCAAGTTTTTCCGATTGCACCAATTGCTCCTGTGCCATGGAGAGCTTCGCGTTCAGTTCGGTCAGTTCCGTATTGCGGCGCAACAGCTCGGCTTCTGCCGTTTCTCGCTTGCGAATGTCGTCTTCGAGACGGCCGTTCGCCTGGGCGAGTTGCGAGGTACGCTGCGCCACCAGTTCTTCGAGCTCGTCGAGGCGCGTGGCGTCCATAGGATCATTCTTTTGTTGTGAAACCGGCGGCGTTGTGTTCATCGTTCGTGACTCGGTTGGTTCGGTCATATGGTAAAAATCTGGCACGCTTCCTCGAATTCCGATTCTGTTCCACGAAACAGAGCCTGGATCGCGTCGGGTGAAACGTTGAAACTGTTCCATGCACTCTCGCTCATGGGAGGCACCAGATCGTCTTCCAGGCGGCTAAGGTCAAGTGCGTGGGCGATTGCATCCGCAACGTGGACAAGACCGGGGATATCGCCGTGATCCTGAATTTTTGGTGCGTGATGGCTGCCGATCGCCCGTTGGATGATCACCGGGAATTTCCAATGCTCTGCCAATGCGAGGCCGGCAACAATGTGGTCCACGCCTAGCACCTTGCGTTCGGCTTCCAGCATGTAACAGTCGTGCGTGCGCCGGTAGGCAATGGCTTGGGAATACTGATCGGGGAAACTTGTCACTAACACCAGCTTGCCGATGTCATGCAATAAACCCGTAATGAACGCGGCATCCTGGTTGAGTTTGGCTTCGCGTGCCAGCAGCTTGGCGCAAAGCGCGGTGCTGACGGAATGGCGCCAGAACACCTTGAAGTCGAAGGCCGCGTGCTGCGATGACGCAAATTTGTCGCTCACCGCGGCAGCTGTAATGAGCGTCCGTATGGAATCCATGCCTAAAATGATGATGGCCTGTTGGATCGTCGTTACCTTGCGCGGCAAGCCATAAAACGAAGAATTTGCAATGCGCAAGGTCTTGGCCGTCAGCGCCTGGTCGCGCGAGACTTTATCAGCCAATAGATCAATACTCGCGTCCGCCTGATCGAAGCTGGTCATCAGCTCGGCGACGACCGCTGGAAGCGATGGCAAGTCGCGAACGCTTTTAATGACATCAGCCAGGGAGAGTGTGGTCATTCCAGTTCGCCCAATCGATAGGCGGTTATGCGTTGCAGCAGGACACGGGCCGCACGGTCGGATCCCGACTTTCTGAATAGTCGGGTCAAGCGTTGTTGCACTCGCTCGCGTTCCGCCGTTAATTCGGCCTCGGTGAGTGCTTCGTTGACCACGTACACTGAGTCAATCTCACGCCGACGCAGCGCTTTGATCGTGGTGTCTGTTAAAGCGCTGGCAGCCGGCAAAAGCACCGCGCCATGACTGTCCAGTATCGCTTGCGACAGAATCATTCCTGCTTCCACGTCATCCAGCTTCAATAGCTTTTTTCGACTAATCATGGCGTGACCCTCGGTCGGCCGGCGCCGCGAGGCTGCGCGATCCGGTATCCCGACCCCCGCTGCCGGCAACTGTCCGGCGCTCGAGAACCTCATTCGCTGATGCGGCACACCGCACCCCATCATTCCCAAGAAGGCTTACATTCAATTTATTCGGCATTCGTGCCTTCGCATGGTCGCGTTCATTCAGGACCCAATACCCGAAAGACTTCTTCAAGCGTAGTCAGGCCGGATTTGGTTTTTTCGAAAGCATCATCGCGCAACGTTGCAAACCCGCGATCATGCGCATATTGCGTAATTTCGGTAATCGCGGCTTGAGACGCAACCAGGTGACGCAGGTGGCCGTCGAACGCGAGTACTTCGTACAGCCCGATCCTACCTTTGTACCCCGTTTGATAGCACGCCTGGCAACCGGATCCCTTATAGGCAACTGCCATCCCGGCCGAAAAACGACCGCCCAAACGATGGAGCAACGTGGCGTCAGGCACCGCCTCGGTGCGGCAGTGACTGCAAATATGGCGCACCAGCCGCTGCGCAATGATCGCCTCAAGCGCCGTTGCCACCACGAACGGTTTGAGTCCCAGGTCAAACAGCCGGGAAATCGTGGCGAGGGCAGAGTTCGTGTGCAGTGTAGAAAACACCTGATGGCCGGTGAGTGCCGCGTGAAACGCCACCTCGGCAGTTTCGATGTCACGGATCTCGCCAATCAGGAGCACGTCCGGGTCTTGTCGCAAGATGGCGCGCAGAATCGATGGAAAGGTCAAGCCGATCTTCTCGCGCACGAGGACTTGGCCAGCGGCGTCGAGATAGTATTCAACCGGATCCTCGATCGTGATGTAGTTCTTGTCCGGCGTCGCATTGCCTTGCAACAAGCTATAGAGCGTCGTCGTTTTCCCGCTACCGGTGGGCCCCGTTGCCAGCACGATTCCTTGCGGCTTATCGCTGGCGTGACGAATTTTCGCGAGGTCGGCAGCCCCGAATCCAAGCGCATTGAGGCTCAGCACGGCAGAATTCCGGTCAAGGATCCGCATCACGATTTTCTCGCCGTTGACTGTTGGCAGCGTCGAGACTCGGAGGTCGACCACGCGTTTCGGGGTCTTCACGGCAAGACGGCCGTCCTGGGGACGCCGACGTTCCGAAATATCGAGTTCCGCCATCACCTTGATGCGCGAGACGATGGATTGGTGCATCGCGTGTGGAATCTGGATTTTGTCTATCAACACGCCGTCGATGCGCAGCCGCACCATGACATTTTTTGCCCGTGGCTGGATATGGATATCCGACGCGCCGAGCCGGATCGCTTCCAGCAAAATTGAGTTGACCAGACGAATGGCGGGAGGCTCGTCCGAGCCATGTAACAGCTCCTCGATCGATTGCGAATCGTTATCGTCTTCAATGACGATTTCGATTCCCTCATAGGGGTCGGGCGAGCCAAAGCTCGCTTCAAGGTCCGTAATGTCGGTGGCATCGGTTTTATAGACTTCGGTGATCTTGGCCTGGATCGATGCCATCGATGCCAATACGGGCACGAGTTCCAGGCCTGTTACAAATCGCAAGTCGTCCATCAATCCGGCGTCGAGCGGGTCAGCCATTGCCAGTGTCAGTCGCTTGCCTTCGACCTTGAGGGGCATGATCAACTGGCGCTGGCAGAGCGAGGCCGGCACCAGTGCCGCCACCGCGAAATCGATGGTGAACTCGTTCAGCGTGACTTGCTGAACCATCAATTCCTTGGCCAACAGGTCATGAATCGCCTTTTCGGCGATCCAGCCGCGCTCCACGATAAGCTTGATCATCGGCTCTTTGCGCTGGTGTTGCTGCTGGCTCCGCATCAAGTCCTGTACCTGTTGAACGTTGAGGACACCACGTTTGTTGAGCATGACGGCCAGTTGACTACGGTTGGAAACTCCAAACTTCGCCAGCTGTTCAATCTCAGTCTTCCTGGACTGATTCTCTTTTGTTAACGCGCTGTTCTTCTGTTTGAGTTCATGCTGCTCAAGTGCTAGCCCGAAGGTCACGCGCAGGTCGTCGTCATTCCAGGGCTTGAGAATGAACTTGTAGACTGCGCCACTTTTCATGGCGCCGACCACGGCGTTGACGTCGGCATGTCCGGTCAGCATGATTCGAATCATGTCGGGTTGAAGCGAACGCGCATGCTTCAGCAAATCGCCGCCGTTCAGCCCGGGCATCATGTAGTCGCAGATGATCAGCTGAAAGGGTTCCCTTCCAAGCCGCGTTAGGGCTTCCTTCGGATCCTGAATGCAGACGACGTCATAATTTTCCTGCCGGAAGACGCGCCGCAATGCCGACAATACATTGGGTTCGTCGTCGACCAACAATATCCGGTATCGCGAACGTTCAGGCTGTTCGCCGGCCGCAGGTGCCGGATCGCCGGTAAACAAATGGGCATAACTCATGCCGCGCCTCCAGCAAGACCGGTGTCTTCGGCGCCCTTTGCACCCTGCTCGACCGGCAGGTATACGGTGAAAGTGCTTCCCTCCGCAACCACCGTCTCGACTTCGATGCGCCCGCCGTAGGCGGCAACGATATCGCGGCTGACGGTCAGGCCGAGGCCCATGCCCTTGCCTACATCGTGAGTGGTAAAAAACGGATCGAAAATGCGGCCAATGAGTTCGTGTTCGATGCCGCAGCCATTGTCGCTGACCGCGACACGGATTTCATCGCCGGCAGCCCGGCTGGCGATGCGGATCGCGCCGCCGTCTTGGCTGATCGCCTGGCGCGCGTTCTGAATCAGTGCGAACAATACCTGATTCAGGCGGCTTTGGTCGCAGACGACATCGGGTAGCGGCTGCAGGTCCAGTTCGATCGCAACATTCACCGGCAATTGGTCAGTGACGATGCCCACTGCCGCGTGCACCGCATCATTAACATTGACCGCGCCGATGGCAGATATGCTGTCAATACTTGCATAGGCCTTGAGATTCGCCACGATGCGGGCGATACGATCCGCGCCGGAAGTCGACTCGGCGAGCAGTCCGGGAAAGTCTTCCAATACAAAATCCATGTCAAGCGTGCGCCATAGTGAACCAGCGAAATTCATGTCACCCGCGCGAAACGCATCGAGCGCTTTTTGCACCTTATCGATATAGGCCGACGCGGTGGTCAGATTGCTGCGGATGAAGCCGATGGGATTATTGATTTCATGTGCCATTCCTGCGGAGAGCGTGCCGATCGACGCCATTTTCTCCGCTTGATAGAGCAAGCGTTGCGCGCGATCGATCACTTCAACCTGCTCCTTCACGCGCTGGTCGAGCTGCTCGGAGAGTTGACGATAGCGTGCTTCCGAATCCTGGAGTGCGACATGCTTTTTCTGCAGCGCTTCATAGTCGGCATTCACCGCTTCAAGATGCAGATCGGCTGCCATTTGGTATCGGTAAGAACTGGTGAGTATCATCTCCAGCAATGCGGCGGCCGCTTCAAGCCGATTGCGCGCCACGCCAGTTGCCTGTAGCCGCCCGATCGTCTCGATATCGATGCGCAACGGTATCGCAATTGCGTCGGCAACAGTGATGATGTCGGCTCCCAATATTACCGTGCCACCGGCGTCGACAAGGCGCCAGGCGTGGCCAAGGATGCCGGCAAGAGCAGATTCCAGTTTGGCGCGCGGCACCGCGCGCAACAGCTCGACCAGCGTGACGTCACGATCAAACTGCGCAAGCATGCTGCTCACGATCCGCCTCCCGTGGCGGTAATAAAGCTCGCGCGCGACAATCCGTGCGTCGCACCCAGC
>JAQGMD010000023.1 GCA_028292565.1 Burkholderia sp.
GTCACGCATACCTAAAGCCCGCAAAGAAGCGGTGCTAAGCAAGATGTTATCTCCCAATCCGCCGACGATCAGCGCCTTGGCAAAGCAGGAAGGAATCTCGGAAGCGACCTTGTACAATTGGCGCAAATAGTTGCGCCACATATTCCCCGATAGCCGCGCACCTCCCAAGTTGCGTATAGCAATGGCAAACGGCACATCACGCTAATGACATCTCTCTCCTCAAAACAAAATGCTGCGGATGCGTCCATCCGGTGCATAGCTCGGCATCATATGGCTTAAGGCCTGATAATATTCTTTACCAAAAATAAAAAGGAGACAATTCTGACTGACGCTGTCATCTATACCCAAATTCCAAAAGCCTCGATCTGCGTGGAGGAGGCGCTTGAATTCGGCGTCGCCGACCTGCACGAAGCCATGGGGGCCGTGGGTGAACGAAGAATGCTGATGGACCCCTCCATGCGTGCACTTAACGTCGGGTTGCGTATAGCGGGCGCAGCCGTGACGGCATTTAACTACCCTGGCGATAACCTGTTGCGACCAGCAGCGGGGGGCTCATCCATGAGTGTCGCCGCCCAGCCGGAGGACCGGCCCCGCGTGAGAGGGCTCGCGCTGCACTTGCATTCGAAAACCCGAGGGAGGATGCAATGAGCGCAGAAGCGGCGCAAGAAGAACAACAGCGCATCGACGACCCACGCCTGCTGGAAGAGCTGAAGGGCATCGTTGGAAGCATGGCGGTGATCAGTGATCCGGTCGAGATGCAGCCGTACCTGAGCGATTGGCGCGGCAGCTTTTCCGGCGCCGCGCGTTGCGTGGTGAAGCCCGCGAGTACTGAGGAAACGGCGGCTGTCGTCGCGCTGTGCGCGCGGCATCGCATACCGATGGTGCCGCAGGGCGGCAATACCGGGATGTGCGGCGGCGCCACGCCAGGAAAATCCGGACGCGAGATTATTCTCAACATGTCGCGGATGAACAAGATTCTCGACATCGACGTGCGCAACAATACACTGACCGTCCAGGCCGGCTGCATCCTTCAGCACATCAAGGACGCCGCAGACGACGCGGACCGCCTGTTTCCGCTGGCGCTTGGGGCGCAGGGCAGTTGCGAAATCGGCGGCAATCTCTCGACTAACGCCGGCGGCGTGAACGTCCTCAAGTACGGCAACGCCCGCAGCTTCGTGCTTGGGCTGGAAGTCGTTATGCCGGACGGAAGTGTTTTCGACACGCTCAAGGGCCTGCGGAAGGACAACTCGGGCTATGACCTCAAGCATCTGTTCATCGGCGCGGAAGGGACGCTGGGAATCATCACGGCGGCTGTCCTGCAGTTGTATCCGAAAGCACGGGTCAGCACGACGGCCTGGCTCGCGGTCGACGATCCGGCGGCGGCAGTCGATGTGTTGGGCCGCCTCCGCGGAGAAATCGGCGAACGTATCACCTGCTTTGAGTTGATCAGCAGGCCGATGCTCGAACTGGTACTGGCCCATCGGCCGGCGGATCGCGATCCGATGAAAGAGTCGCACCCTTGGTATGTGCTCATGGAGCTGTCCGATACCCTCCAGGCGCTCGACCTCGGGGCGTTGCTGGAGCAAGTGCTGGGCAAAGAGATCGAATCCGGCAGGGTGCGGGACGCGGTAATTGCCAACAACCTCGGTCAGATAGAAACCCTCTGGGCCCTGCGCGAAAACGTCACCGAAGCCCAGCGCGCAGCAGGCGCCAGCGTCAAGCACGACATCTCTGTATCCGTCTCTTCCATTCCGGATTTCCTGAAACGGGCCGACGAAGCGGTTGCGGCGGATTTCCCCGGGGCGCGGGTCATCGCCTTCGGGCACGTCGGCGACGGCAGCATCCACTACAACGTTCTCCAGCCGGCCGAGGGAGACGCCGTCGAATTCAAGCGCCGCATGCATGAGGTAAGCCGCCGCATCCACGACATTGCGATCCGGCTGGGCGGCTCGATTTCTGCCGAACATGGATTGGGCCAGCTCAAGGGAGCCGATGTGTTCGGCTACAAGGACCCGTTGCAGCTGCGGCTCATGCGGGCGATCAAGGCCGCCATCGATCCCTTGGACCTGATGAATAAGGGGAAGATATTTCCCGAATGAGCTTTCCGGCATCTGCTTTCCGTTTTCACAACTACAAATACCAAGAGAGAGAGAGAGACACAAGCATGAAGAAACTGAAATCGCTCCTGTTCGCGCTGTTCGGCACGTTGGCGTTCTGCCAGGCCGGTCATGCGGCCACCGATAAGGAACTCGCGTCGTATCCGCAAAAGCCGATCACCCTCGTTGTGGGATTCACGGCAGGCTCAGCTACAGATGCGGTGGCGCGCATCCTCGCCCAGCGCATGGGTGAGAAGCTGAAGCAGACTGTGGTCATTGACAACAAGCCGGGGCAGGGCGGCGGTCTGGCGGCTGCGGCAATCGCCAAGGCTGCGCCGGACGGCTATACCATCATGGTCAGCGGCACCGGTCCTCTGGTCATCAACCCCACGCTCTACCAAAAGCTCCCCTACGATACGCTGCGCGATTTCGCGCCTATCGGCATGCACACGTGGCTTCCTTATCTGCTCGTCGTTAATCCGAATGCCCGCTTCAAGACCTTGTCTGAATTCCTCGAGTATGCGCGGGCCAATCCGGACAAAGTGAGCTTTGCCTCCAGCGGCAATGGCTCTACTGCCCATTTGATGATGGCAATGCTGGCGCAACGCACGGGCGTGCGACTAATGCACGTCCCCTATAAGGGCAGCGCACAGGCACAGACCGATGTGATGGGCGGCCAAGTCGATTCGGTGTTCGACACGGTCCTTTCGACGATGCCCCACGTTCGGGCCGGACGATTGCGAGCCATCGCCAGCGGCAGCGCCAGCCGCTCGGAGCTTGCGCCAGACGTGCCCACCGCGAATGAGCAGGGCGTGGCCGGCTTCAACGGCGGCGCCTGGTTGGGCATGCTGGCGCCGGCACGCACGCCGAAGCCAATCATCGACAAGCTCAATCAAGCGCTGAACGAGACACTTGCCGAACCTGCCATTCGCCAGAAGCTGATGGCCATGGGTGCTGAAGTGCGCCATACCACCCCTGACGAATTCAGCACGTTCATCAAGGCGGAACACGCCGACTGGAGCAAGCTCGTC
>JAQGMD010000041.1 GCA_028292565.1 Burkholderia sp.
GCCAGATATGCGCGATGGCCGTCGAAATTTCTTCATCGGTGCGGCCTTCGCGCAGGAGCGCACGCAGATCATGGCCGCCAGTTGCAAACAGGCAGGTGTACAACTTGCCTTCGGTCGACAGGCGTGCTCGGGTGCACTCGTGGCAGAACGCTTGCGTCACGCTCGAGATCACACCGATCTCGCCGCCGCCGTCACGGTAGCGCCAGCGTTCGGCGGTCTCGCCGGTGTAATTCCGGTCCACTGTTTCCAGGGGCATGACTTCGCTGATGCGGCGTACCACCTCGGCGGACGGGATCACCTCATCCATGCGCCAGCCGTTGGATGCGCCGACATCCATGTATTCGATGAAGCGCAGGATGAATGGCGTGTCCTTGAAGTGACGCGCCATCGGCACGATCTCCTGGTCGTTCATGCCGCCCTTCACCACCATGTTCACTTTGATCGGCCCGAGTCCGACGCGGTGTGCGGTCTCGATGCCTTCCAGCACTTGCGACACCGGGAAGTCGACGTCGTTCATCCGTTTGAAGGTGGTGTCGTCGAGCGCATCCAGCGATACCGTGACGCGCTTGAGGCCGGCGTCTTTGAGTGACTGTGCTTTCTTTGCCAGCAAGGATGCGTTGGTGGTCAGCGTCAGGTCGAGGTCACCGCCCTTCGGCGTTTTCAAAGCCGCGAGCGACTCGATCAGCTTCTCGATATTCTTGCGCAGCAGCGGCTCGCCACCGGTCAGGCGGATTTTTTCGACGCCGTGCGCCACAGCGATCTTTGCGATGCGTGTAATTTCTTCAAACGTCAGCAATGAACTGTGCGGCAGAAACGCATAATCCTTGTCGAAGACGTCCTTCGGCATGCAGTACACGCAGCGGAAGTTGCAACGATCGGTCACGGAAATGCGCAGGTCGTGCAGCGGCCGCGCCAACGTATCCGCGACGAAGCCGGTGGGCGCCTCGAGCTGGGACGGAATGACCGGCACCCGGTTCAGGTAGCGGTGATCCGCGAGTGGAATTACTTTTTCGGTCATCTGGCGACTCTGTTAATTAAGTGCATTGTATGTCGTTCGTGTGAAGTTTGCCCGGTGATGTCGGCTGTCCTTCGGCCCCTGTTCCGGAACTTAATAAACAGACAATGCATGGCCCTGCACTATCGAATTGCAAGCCAACCAATCGCAAGTTAGTTTAGACTTGAGGGTTAAACGGGAGAAGTAATGAGCATTACGATTGAAGCGGTCAAGGCAGCACTTTCCAGGGTTATCGACCCGAATACCGGCAAGGATCTCGTCGCCAGCAAATCGGCGAAGAACATCCAGCTGGACGGCGCCGACGTCACGCTCGACGTCGAGCTCGGTTACCCCGCCAAAAGCCAGATCGACGGCATACGCAAGGCGGTCATCGCTGCGGTGCGCGGTATCGACGGCATCGGCAATGTCAGCGTCAATGTCTATTCGAAGATAGTCGCGCATTCGGCGCAACGCGGCGTGAAGCTGATGTCGAACGTCAAGAACATCATTGCCGTGGCCTCCGGCAAAGGCGGGGTCGGCAAGTCGACCACGGCGGCGAACCTGGCGCTGGCCCTGGCCGCCGAGGGCGCGCAGGTCGGCATCCTCGACGCCGACATTTACGGACCTTCGCAGCCGATGATGATGGGCATCGGCGGCCGCCCGGAGACGGTGGATGGCAAGACGATGGAGCCGATGGAAAACCACGGCTTGCAGGTTTCGAGCATCGGGTTCATGATCGATCCGGACGAACCGATGGTCTGGCGCGGCCCGATCGTGACCCAGGCGTTGCAGCAATTGCTGGAGCAAACCAACTGGCGCGACCTGGATTACCTGATTGTCGACATGCCTCCGGGTACCGGCGACATTCAGTTGACACTTTCGCAAAAGGTGCCGGTTACCGGCGCCGTGATCGTGACCACGCCGCAGGACATCGCGCTGCTGGACGCGCGCAAGGGCTTGAAGATGTTCGAGAAAGTTGGCATCCCGATTCTCGGCATCGTGGAAAACATGAGTGTGCATATCTGCTCGAACTGCAACCATGCGGAGCCGATTTTCGGCGAAGGCGGCGGCGAGAAGATGTGCGCCGAGTACGGCGTGGATTTCCTGGGCGCCCTGCCGCTCAAGATGTCGATACGCGAACAGGCGGATTCCGGCAGGCCGACCGTGGTCGCCGATCCTGACGGCCCGGTGGCGACGATCTACAAAGAGATCGCCCGCAAGATCGCGGTGAAGGTAGCGGAAAAAGCGAAGGATATGTCGAGCAAGTTTCCGAGTATTGTTATCAAGAACGATTAAGTCCGGTCGTACTTGTTGGGTGCGCCTCGCGCACCATCGCATGCAATAGAGAGGGTGTGCACGTCGCACCCCGCACCCTCTTGCAGATATTCAATACCGGAAGCAGTAGTCGACAGGCGGTCCAACCCGCCGAAGGAATCATGGAGACAGAAGCACTCAAGGTTGGCGTCGTCATGCAGCGTACGCCACTCAACAACCGTTGGCAGCCACACCAGTGGCGGCCAGTGGAGATTGTTGCCGGCGCCGTTCTGGCGGAAGGCCCCGCCCGCTGCCTGATGGATGCAGCGGCCGATACCCGCTGGCTATTCCCCGGCTTCGAAATCAAGCTGTTCAGCGACGAATCCGAGGGCTACTTTCTCAATATCAGCTCGCCGACGCCCTGCTGGTTCATCATGTGGCGTATGGAAGAAATCGACGGCGCCGAGGTGGCGACGCCGAAATTCGTCACGCTGTCCTATAACGAAGCGGCGCGCCTGATGGATGGCGGCGAGCGAGTCGATACCCTGCCCGCATCGGCCGAGTTAATAGAACGCCTCTCTGCCTTCGTCGCCGGGCACTACCGGCCCGAGCCCAAGAGAAAGCGCAAGAAGCCTTCGTTCGAGGGCGGCGCAGGGGTCGAGAAGATGGCCGATTCGGAAGGAAAGCCCCATGGCGGATGAAAATTTCTTTTCTCGCTGGTCGCGACGCAAGGTCGATTCGTCGCAGGGCAAAGCACTGCCGGCGGAGCCTGAACAGCAGGCGCCGCCAACTGCCGTACGGCCTGCCGCGCCTGTTGCAACTGTCACAGAGCAGCCGCTGGCCGAACAGCCGGTTGAGCCCAGGGCTGAGCCGCAGCCGACCATGGAAGATGTCGCCGCGCTCACGCATGACTCCGACTATTCGGCCTTCGTCGCGCGCGGCGTCGACGAAAACGTCAAGCGTTCCGCACTGAAAAAACTGTTTACCGATCCGCACTTCAACGTGATGGACGGACTCGATGTCTATATTGAGGACTTCAATAAATTCGAGCCGATTCCGGCCGCGATGCTGGCTTCGCTCAATCATGCGAAGGCATTGCTGGACCCCCTCGGCCATCTGGAAAAACCGATGATGGCACTGCTGGACAGCGATAAGGCGGTCGAAGTGCGCGCGGAAGACGAGGCGGAAGAGACCGATACGCCTGAGTTGACCGCGAGCGCCGATGCAACTGATCACCCCGAAGCTCCGGTTGAAAGTACCGAACAGGCCGGTGATCCCGAGCCGCAGGACAATGTTGCTCTTGAAGCAAGCGATGATTCCACCAAATCCCCGGAAGCCCGTTCATGACAAAGCAATTCAAAGTATGTAACTGCAACCAGACGATGCCGCTCGATGCAGCAGCCGGAGCGAAGCTCGGTGCCGCGTTGGGGACCGGGTCGCTGCCTGTTGCTACGCAGCTGTGCCGACGTGAAGTCGGTGCCTACCTGAGTGCGGTTGAAGGCGTCGATGAAGTGATCGTCGCCTGCACGCAGGAGCAACCCTTGTTCTCGGAACTGGCGCAGCAAAAGCAGTCAGTCGCGCCGCTTCGTTTCGTCAACATTCGTGAAACCGGCGGCTGGGGTGCGCAGGCAAAAGAATCGCTGCCGAAGATGGCAGCGCTCCTGGCGGCTGCCGCGTTGCCGGACCCGGAACCGGTGCCGACGGTGGAGTACGACTCCGGCGGGCATGTCCTGCTGGTCGGGCCGGCCGATCGCGTAGTGCCGTGGGCAAAGCGCTTCGAGAGCCAGCTTGACGTCACTGTGCTGCTGACCGCGGGCAATTCACCCGACGGTTTGCAGACCCGACGGTTTCCGACCTTTTCCGGCAGCCGCATCGAAATCAGCGGCTGGCTCGGCGCGTTCAAGGTCAACTGGCAACAGGCCAACCCGATCGACCTCGAAGCCTGTACCCGTTGCAACGCCTGTATCGACGTCTGCCCGGAAAACGCGATCGATTTCAATTACCAGATCGACCTCGACAAATGCAAGTCGCATCGGGATTGCGTGAAAGCCTGCGGCGCCATCGGCGCCATAGACTTCAATCGCGAAGCAACCGGGCGCAGCGGCGAGTTCGACCTCATTTTCGATCTGTCGGATCAGCCACTGATCGGTTTGCACCAGCCGCCGCAAGGCTATTTCGCGCCGGGCGGCTCCGAGATGAAGCAAGCCGACCTGGCCATGCAGCTGACGCAGATGGTCGGCCAGTTCTCCAAGCCGAAGTTCTTCATATACAAGGACAAGTTGTGCGCCCATGGCCGCAACCAGCAGGTCGGCTGCAACGCCTGCATCGAAGTGTGCTCCGCCGAAGCGGTCAGCCACAACGGCGACAAGATCAAGGTCAATCCCAACCTGTGCGTCGGCTGCGGCGCCTGCACCACCGTCTGCCCGTCGGGCGCGCTGACCTATGCGTATCCGCGTGCGACCGACATGGGGCTGCGGCTGAAAACCCTGCTCGGCACTTACCTGAAAGCGGGTGGACAGCAGCCTGCGCTGTTGCTGCACAGCCAGGAACGCGGCACCGAACTGATCGGCCAGCTCGGCCGGCTGGCGCGTACCTCCAATAAAGTGAAGGGCGTACCGGCCCGCGTAATCCCGGTCGACCTGCACCATACAGCATCCACCGGCATCGACCTGTGGCTGGCCGCCATTGCCTATGGCGCAGCCGATATAGCCATACTGACAACAGATGAAGAAGCGCCTCAATATATGGAGGCGCTGCAGGAGCAGGTCACCGTCGCGCAAACCATCCTGTCGGGCCTTGGCTACCAAGGGACACACCTGCACCTGATTCGCGCCGGTTCGACCGCCGAGCTTGACGCGGCGCTCCAGGCCCTGCCGAAGGCGTCGCAAGGTCCTGCCGAGCGCGCGGTATTCAACGTCGCTGCCGATAAACGGAATACATTGGACTTCGCGATCGAACACCTGCTGAAGTTTGCCCCGGTAAAACCGGTAGAAATTCCGCTTCCGAGTGGCGCGCTGTACGGTGCGGTCAACGTCAACAAGGACACGTGCACACTCTGCATGTCTTGCGTCGGCGCCTGCCCCGAATCGGCCCTGATGGACAACCAGGACAAACCGCAGCTGCGCTTCCTTGAAAAGAACTGCGTGCAATGCGGCCTGTGCGAAAAGACTTGCCCGGAAAACGCGATCACGCTGACGCCGCGACTGCTCCTGACCGACGCAGTAAAACATCCGCAGGTGTTGAATGAAGCGCAACCTTATCACTGCATCCGCTGCAGCAAGCCGTTCGGCACTTTGCAGATGATCGAGAACATGGTGTCGAAGCTGTCACTGCACGGCGCGTTCGCAGGCAACATCAATCGCCTCAAGATGTGCTCGGATTGCCGGGTGATCGACATGATGGAAAACAAGCAGGAATCGACGATCGTCGACCTGGCTCGACCGCATTAGCAAGGGCCGGGAACAGGTTACTCGGATAAAGAATAAACAATATGACAACTGCTCAACCGCTCAAGTTTGAATCCCCTGACCAGGGCGAAGAAACCGCGCGCGCCGATTTGTACGGCTTGCTGGCGACGCTGTTCTACGGTCCGCCGACACAGGAACTGCTGGACACGATCGCGTCCGCGCAAGCGGAAGGCGACGGTGTCCTCGAACGGGCCTGGGCCGATCTGTCGGCTGCGTGCAAGACGGCAAAAGCCGAGCCGGTGAGGGAGGAGTATGAACGTCTCTTCATCGGCGTCGGCAAACCCGAGGTGATGTTATTCGGCTCTTTTTACCTGTCCGGCTTCATGATGGAAAAACCGCTGGCCGAGCTGCGTACCGATCTCGCCAAACTTGGCTTGCAGCGCGCCCAGAGCATGCCGGAGAGCGAGGACCATATCGCCGCGTTGTGCGAGGTCATGCGCTACCTGATCGCCTCGGACGACGTGATTCATGCCAATATCGCAACCCAAAAGCAATTCTTCGGTGATCACATGCAGGCGTGGGTCATGGACATGTGCGCAGCGGTCATCGCCTACCCCGAAGCCCGCTTTTATGCGACCGTCGCCCATCTTGCGCGCAGCTTTTTCGAAGTGGAAATGCAGGCGTTCGACATGGCATAAATGCCCCGGCCGGAAGTAAACCAACAGACTATGAAACCCTGTACTTTTGGTTAGAGTGACGTATCAAGCAAGTAAAACAGTTGTGTGCAGTCTATATAAAACGATATTATTGCAGTGGGCAAACGTAATTAACAACAGAGTGACCCGCGTCGCAGATCGCTCGGCCCATTAGTTACCTGGAGACTATCATGGCAGAGCAAAGCAAAATCGCTCGGCGAACCTTCTTCGCCGGGCTCGGTCTGGCCGCCGCAGCGGGCGTCGCTGCAAAACTATCCCCTACATCCGTTGCACAGGCCGTCATCGCGCCGCCCGAGGAACCTCAGGGCGACAGCTACCGGCTGACGGAGCACGTCAAAAAGTATTACCGAACAACCAAAATTTAACCGCTAGGGGACAACTATGTTGTTGACTCGCAAGGGCCAGTCAGGCCAAGGCGCTTCTACGCGTTCACCTTCCAATCGTTTTTCGTCCAGTCTCGCCGACAGCCTGTCACGCGCGTTGCCGACGATGGACCGTCGAACATTCCTGAAACGCTCCGGCATTGGTGTCGGCGCAGGCATTGCCGCTTCCCAGCTCGGCCTGATCGAAAAAGCCCGCGCAGCTGATGGCGATAAAGCCGCCGGCAACGGGAAAATCGAAGTCAGGCGCACTGTCTGCACCCACTGCTCCGTCGGTTGCGCATCGGACGCGATCGTCGAGAATGGTGTGTGGGTCCGTCAGGAACCGGTGTTCGATTCGCCGATCAACCTTGGCGCGCATTGCGCGAAAGGCGCCGCACTGCGCGAGCACGGCCATGGCGAATACCGCCTGAAATACCCGATGAAGCTGGTCAACGGCAAATACCAGCGCATCAGCTGGGATGTCGCGCTAAACGAAATCTCCGCCGGACTGCTGAAGCTGAGAAAAGAAAGCGGCCCGGATTCGGTCTATGTGATCGGCTCGTCCAAGCACAACAACGAGCAAGCGCAGTTGCTGCGCAAATGGGTCTCGTTCTTCGGCACCAACAACTGCGACCACCAGGCGCGTATCTGCCACTCGACTACCGTGGCTGGCGTGGCGAACACCTGGGGCTATGGCGCGATGACCAACAGCTACAACGATATGCAAAATGCCAAAGCGGCGATGTATATCGGATCGAATGCTGCCGAAGCCCACCCGGTGTCGATGCTGCACATGCTGCACGCCAAAGAGACCGGCACCAAGATGATCGTGGTCGATCCGCGTTTTACCCGCACCGCGGCCAAGGCCGATCAGTACGTGCGCATCCGCTCGGGCTCCGACATTCCGTTCCTGTTCGGCATCGTGTACCACATCTTCAAGAATGGCTGGGAAGACAAGAAGTACATCCAGGACCGCGTCTACGGCATGGAGAAGGTCCGCGAAGAAGTGATGAAGTGGACACCGGACAAGGTGGAAGAAGCCTGCGGCGCGACCGAAGCGGAAGTATTCAAGGTCGCCGAGACGCTGTCGAAGAACCGCCCGTCGACCGTGGTCTGGTGCATGGGCCAGACCCAGC
>JAQGMD010000052.1 GCA_028292565.1 Burkholderia sp.
CTTATCCCTGCGCGGTGCCTTACCTTCCAGCCGCGTGCCGCTGATTCAAATAGTACTCGACGCGCTCATCCGTTTCCCTCGTGGTGCGATACACGCCGCGCTCTTCGGTACGCAGCAAGACACCCGATGCAAGCCAGCTCTTCAGCATATGGCGTGGGATGCCGCGCGCGATCAGTTCGCTTGCGGTGACGGTCTTTGTACGTTTCGGGCGCGCGACAGTACCGGAGCGCTTCGGCGTAACCGTGGGCGCCTTTGCTGCCGGAGTCGCTGGAGATGCCGCAACCGGCGGGTCGACCAATTCGATGCCAAACAGCGCGGACAGATCCGATGGGTCCAGCTGCCGGTGCCCGCCAGCCGTTTGCGCACTTGTCACAGGAACACCGCCTGCCTGCCGGATCAATTCCTGCGGATCGACATGACGCAGCAAAAACAGCAATTCCGGTTGACTATCCAAGCGGGCGCCGACGCCGTAAAGCGCGGCGGCGACATGCTTGCACATGTACGCCGAGTCGGGACAACTGCAGCGGAACGCAATGTGCTTCGGGGCTGGAAACAAGCCTCTGCCGTGGCGCGTGACAACTTCCATCACCGCACTGGAAAGGCGGCCCTGCAAGAGTTCCACCAGCGAAGCAACCTTGCCGGCACATTCACCAAGGATGGAAGCCCAGAGATTCTCCTCCAGCGCATGCACCGTGATGCTTACGTCGTACACTTCCGAGCCCGCGACCAGCGCGGTAATTTTGCCTGCCGCGATTTGCAGGTCGACCACCGAACCATTGCGTACATAGGTGCGTCCGCGTGGCAGACGATTGGAATAATCGCTGTAGGCTTCGAGGTTGTCGCACCACTTTTTGCCCCAGAAGGTGCATGCCACGGTGCGGCCCTCGATCGCGACCGGTTGACAGGTACGGCCCTTTTTTTTAAGCGCTTCGACCTTGCGCATGGCTTCAGCCCGTCGCTGCGCAACCGGCACATACTTCGGCCAACCACCGTAAAAACTTCCCATGTCAGCTCCCGTGCAACAGATCGTTGATCCCGCTCATTTCTCATCCATGGCGTTGGTGATATCGAGCGACACCAGCCGTAGCAACTCATCGTTGCTCATTTCAGTAAGCAGCGTTTCACCGCCGCCCTCCAGAATAGTATTGGACAGTCCCAGTTTGGTGTCTATCAGGGCGTCGATTTTTTCTTCGACGGTGCCGCGACAGACAAATTTATGTACCAGTACGTTTTTTTTCTGCCCGATACGATAAGCGCGGTCGGTAGCCTGATTCTCCACCGCGGGATTCCACCAGCGGTCGAAATGGATAACGTGAGACGCCGCAGTAAGATTGAGGCCGGTGCCGCCAGCCTTGATGGAGAGCACAAAAAACGGTGGTCCTTGTTCCTGCTGAAAAGCGTCGACCAGCGACTTGCGCGTTTTCACCGGCGTCGCTCCATGCAGCACCAGTCCGGGCCGGCCAAACACACCCTGCAAAAATTCGGCCAGCGGGCCGGTCATTTCCTGGAATTGCGTGAACACCAGGACCTTCTCCTGACGCGCAGCGATGGCTTCCGCGATCTCTCGCAGGCGGGCGAATTTGCCGCTGTCATCAGGCGCGTAGGCGCCGTCGCCCAGCCATTGGGAGGGATGATTGCAGATTTGCTTCAGCCGCATCAGGAACGCGAGCACCGCGCCGCGCCGCTGAATACCGTCCAGCGATCGAATCTGTTTGGCGAGCGCGTCTACCGCCTGCTCGTATAAGCTTGCCTGCACTCGGCTGAGCGAACAGTAAGCCTTGACCTCGGTCTTGTCCGGCAGGTCGGCAATAATGCGCTTGTCGTTTTTCAGGCGCCGCAGGATGTAGGGTTGCACCAGATTGCGCAACGGCGCGTAGTCCGCGTGTTCGTCTTGTTCAAGCCGGCGGGCAAAGCGACTGAAAGCCTTGTCGGAACCTAACAGCCCGGGACAGATGAAATCGAACAGCGACCATAAATCGCCGAGCCGGTTCTCCACAGGCGTGCCGGTCAGCGCGAACCGTACGCGGCTCTTCAGCGCTTTTGCCGCTTGCGTCTGGCGCGCTCCCGGATTCTTGATCGCCTGCGCTTCATCGAGCACCACCATCGACCAACGTGTCTCCAGCAGCCATGGCATCCGGATCAGGCTGCCGTAACTGGTGATGACGGCATCAACCTCAGCGAGCCGCTCGGCCGGAAGCGAGGCAAGCGCCTTGCCGGACATAGCCGATGGATGTGCAATGAGAGTGCGCAGGCTCGGCGCGAAGCGCGCAATTTCCGCTTGCCAGTTGCCGATCAGCGAAGCGGGCAGCACCAGCAAATGCGGCCCGGGATCGGCTTCCCGTTTTGCCTGCAGCAGCAGGGCCAGAACCTGCAGGGTCTTCCCCAGTCCCATGTCGTCCGCCAGGCAGCCGCCTAACCCGAGACGGTTCAACCACCACAGCCACCGTACGCCGTCCTGTTGATAGGGACGCAATTGCGCTTTGAGTTCGGGTCCCGGCTGCACGTCGCCACGCGGGTTGCGCAGCCCGTCCATCACATCCTTCAACCAGTCGCCGGCAACTACGGCAGACCAACCGGCAGCGCTTGCGGGCAGATCTGCCTTGCCATTGCCTTCTACCGCGGCGCCCGCCAACAGGCGCATGCCATCCAGAAAAGATATGCCGTCACCAGCCGCATCGCGTTGCACCTTTTTCCAATGCGCCAGCACACCGTCGAGCTTCTCGCGATCAAGCTCGATCCAGCGGCCTTTGATCTGCACCAGGCCGTCGCCGGCGGCCAGCAGCTGTTCCCATTCCGCACGGGAAAGCTCTTCGCCATCGAGCGCGAGCGACACATTGAAGTCCAGCATGGCATCCAGCCCCAAACCGGCGGCGCGGTTGCCGATAGTCACTCGCACTTGGGGGCGCGGCGGCTGGCGTGGTTTCCACCAGTCCGGGATGCGAACCACGATGCCAGATGCTTCGAGTATTGGAATGTTTTTCAGGAATTCATGTGCTTCGACGGGCGTCCATGCAATGGGGTGAAAGATTGCACCGGTGTCGGCCAACGATTTTAACCAGGGGCTCTGCTCAGCCGCCTTATTCACCGGCAACAGCAGCCCGAGAAGCTTGTTGCGGTCTCCTGCGCCGGCGTATTCCTGCAGCGCCCGTCCCAGCGGCTGATGCTGCACGCGTGACTGTTGCGACACGCGTGCGGCATACGTGGCGAGAAAGGCGAACGGGGCCTGCGCATTGTTCTTATTTTCGGCAAGATGGAAACAGACGCGGCCCATCAGGTTCCAGCTTGGATGTTTGCGCTGTAGCCACGACTGCACATCGCCATCCTCAGCAGCGATCTCTGTGCGCGCCGCTGCTTGCAAATCGGCCCAGAGAATCTCCAGCCGCGCCACATCCAGGTATTCCGCCCCGACCATAGGCGGGATGGCGACTGCCAGTTGTTGCAGTTCCGCGAGAGGAACCGGAATCCCGGCGCTGGCCCACTGGCCGGCCAAATCCGGAACCGCACATAAGCGCGCCATGAAGAGATGCGCCAATTCGCGACCGAACGCGAGGGAAGACGGCAACCAGGTCGCAAGTTCCACTGCGCCCAAATGCAGCAAACCATGACTGTCGCCGCGTTCAAATGCCTTCGCGATGCGAGCGGCGGCTGGCAGTGGCAGATCGGAGGTGCCTGGAAGATGCTCCAGATGCACTCGCCCCGTTGGCGATATTGCGAGGTCGAGAACGACGGCGGCGTAGTCAGGCCGGGACGGCGAAGATCGTCCGATATCAGGTTGGCTCGTCATGGTGTTGTGATGGTGAACGACATTGACCCTTACCGCTCTTTCCGGCGGCGAATTTTATTTATTACGGGCTTTAATTTTATCGCGCCTTGCGGAGTTTACTACCGGCCTGGCGAAATACAGTCTCAGGCATCACGCCAAGGGTGTAGGCGCTGTCGTCGTGCACGCCGGATTACCATTTATGCATTCCGGGAAAAGACCATCGGCTATTGGACCTATTGGACCTTGGGACAACCCGACTTCAGCCCGCAATTGCCGCAACCGACTTCAACAGCGGCATGGCATTCGGATTGCTGACGCTGCGCTTGATCAGGATATCGACTGAGGTTGCGGGACGACCGTAAAACGCCTCGTTCGCGCGGTCGTCGAGCGAGAACACGGATCCTTCAAAGTTGACGCCGCCGTACAGGCCTTTCGAGCGGGAAAACACCACCATGTCTGCATTGATTGGCGCGGCGGCCCCGGCGCCGATTGGTCCAACAGCGATACTCAGGTCGGCGCCGAGCTTGAATGACGCGGACAACAGCGCGTTCAGCGCTTTCTCGGTCATGACCAATGCGACCATTTCTGATTTCTCTACGCCTGCCTGGAAACCGACGGTTCCGGCGCCGATCTTGTAGAACGCCGGTCCGGCCCATTGCTGCTTGCCGTCGGTGCGTGCCAGGGCAAGTGCCGGTCCGCCGGATCCGCCGACGATGAAGCCGGCTTTCCAGATTCTCGGGCTGATCACGATCGCCCTGGCTTTCCTGACGTTTTCCCGAAACCATGTCATCTCGGGATCTTTTTGGAAATTGACCAGTGTGGCTTGTGCCTCGCTTACAGCGGCATGAGTGTCTTCCGTGGTGGCCTTGGTGGCGCAACCGGCGAGGATGGCGGACAAGCAAATGGCAATTATCGCTGCCCTGCGGGAAATAACGTCAAGCATGACTGCCTCCATGCTTCAAGAATGTTTGGCCATGCTGCTAAAGGCACCGCGCAGGAATAAGTTGGTCAATGTTGCTGGCCGTAGCGGGCGCGTTGCCGCGTTGCTCGTCGTCGCCATAGCTCGCTATGACCTAACGCCTTGCACCGCATCCCGCGACGGCCGCCAAATTGCCCAACTTATCCCTGCGCGGTGCCTAATGAGAAAAGCGAAACGGGGAATTCTATTGTTTGTACGGCGTGACTATCTCCGCCTTCATCCGATATCCCGACGCTCCGAATTCAGTGTCGCTGCGCACCGTTTCCACAGTGCCGCTCACCCAGACTGCTGACATCATCTGCACATCCTTGATCGGTTTTGCCGCAAAAGCGTGAACGATCTGATTCGCAGGCGGCGGCGGTGTATGGATGCAGGCGCCGAAGTAGGGCACCAGCAGGAACTCTTTCACCTTCCCGCGCTGCGCATCCAGCGGAACAATGAACCCGGGGATCCGGATACGAGCGCCATTCAGCGAAGGTTCCACCGGCGCCTCGCTCCAGGCTTTCTTCATACGCTCAAGCGCCTCCATCGCACGCGGATCGCCATCGCTCATTTGTCCGAGGTCTAGCCCTTTGAACAGTTGCTGCGGATCCCAGTTTTTCGGTACCAGCGCATCCCAGTTCACTTCCCTGAAACCGGCGTTTGCCGCAGGCGCCTTGGGCTGGGGCAAGCGGTCGCCGACGCGGTATTCGGATTTGGACTCCGCTGTGGGTTTGCTTTCCTGCGCAGCGATCATTGGAGCGGCGCCGGCCAATACCAGCGCGAAGAAAAAGGACGTTCGATTTGGTTTCATGTTTTTCCTTACAGGCGGGGCGTCAGCCCATCCGCCAATGATAGCCGGTACGCGCGATATCCCGGCACCAGGCTGGCGAGGAGACCGACGATGACGACTGTGCCAAGTAACGGGATCTCATCCATGGCAAGTAATAAAAAACCAACCGACAAGCCGTAGTGCGCCTCTGCCAGCGGCCCCAGTATAGCGGTCGCAAGCGCCAGCAGCACCACGCCCAGCAGGGAGCCGATCACAGTGATGCCCAGCCCCTCGACCACCAGCATCAGGAAGATGTCCGTGGGTTGCGCGCCAACCGATCGCAGGATCGCGAGTTCACGCCGACGCTCATTGAGCCCGGCGAGGACAACCGCGACGAGCCCGCTCAAGCCCACCAGGACCACCATCGCGGAAACCAGCAACAAGGTGCGCTCGACCACGCCGACCACCTGCCACAGCTGATCCAGCGCCACCCCCGGCAGTATGGCCAGCAGCGCTTCGTCGCGATACTCGTTCACATAGCGCTGCATCTTGAACACTGCAGTGCGGCTTTTCAGACCCACGAGAACGGCGGTCACGGTCTTCGGCGTCAGGTCAAACTTGCGCACATACTCCGGTGGAATGGACAAACCCGGGATCGGTGCGCCGGCCTGCCAGTCGAGGTGGACCGCTTCGATCGCCTGCAACCCGACATGCACGGTCCGGTCCACCGGTGTCCCGGTGCGCGCCAGGATACCCGTCACCACGAACGGCTTGTCCTTGTGCGCCGCCAGTCCGACCTCACGCATGCCGTGATTAAGCGAGATTTTGTCTCCCACGCGGTAGCCGAGCTGCTCCGCCACCTCAGCACCGAGCACCGCGTCGAAGATTTCGTTGAACCGTTTGCCATTGGTGAATTCGAGCGGCCTCGACGATCCATACTTGAAATGCTCGAAGTAAGCGTCGGTGGTGCCCAGCACCGGAAAGCCGCGGTGCGAATCGCCAAGCGATACCGGGATCGCCCATGCCACTAACGAATGTTGGGCAATGGCCTGAACACTTTGCCAACGGATATTGTTAGTTGCCTCGCCCATCCGGAATATCGCGTACAGCATCAGTTGCACAGGGCTGGTACGGGCGCCGATCACGAGATCGGTGCCGGACACCGACTGGGAGAAACCTTCCCGTGCGCTCTGCCTGAGCCGTTCCACGCCCAGCAGCATCGTGACGCTCAGCGCAATCGCCGCCATGGTCAGGCCGAGTGTCAGGCGGCGATTCCACGCGCTCTTCCATGCAAGGAACAGGAGATGCTTCATGCGGCACCTCTTGTCGTCGCGGCTTTGTTGATTTCAGTGAGCGACACTTCGCGGCTGAAGTGCGTCGCGAGCCGGTGATCATGACTGACAAACAATACGGTGGCCTGCGATTCCTCGCACTCCCGCAACAACAGATCCAGAAAGTCTTCCTGCCGTTCCGTGTCCAGCGAGGAGGTCGGTTCGTCGGCGATGATGATCTCCGGCCGGCCGACCAACGCTCTTGCAGCGGCGACGCGTTGTTGTTGACCGACGCTTAGCTCGGTGACTGGCCTGGATTGAAGTGCCCGATCGAGGTCAAGGTCGGATAGCAGACGCATCGCCTCCGCCTGCAGTGAGTTGCCGGACGCCGTGGCCCGGTCACGCCGAAGCGCGGAAAAGCGGCAGGGCAGCAGTACGTTGTCGAGCACCGAGAGATGCGGAATGAGGTTGAACTGCTGGAAAATGAACCCGATGTGATCCACCCGAAAGCGGTCACGCGCGCGGGCCTGCTTTTTTGGCAAGTCGTCGTTCAATACGCAGACGCTGCCGCATTCCGGCGTCAGGACACCGCCCAGCAGTCCGAGCAAAGTGCTCTTGCCGCTGCCACTGGGCCCGTACAGGAACACCCGCTCTCCGGTTTTCACTTTGAAGTCAGGTATGTCGAGGCATGGGGATTGCGCTTTTGGCCAGCGGAAACGCATGTGCTCAATGGAGAGGATGCTGCGATTTTTCATGCGGCGATCCTACCAGGAAAGGGCGCGGCGCTTCGGCGTCAACGTGGAAGCCGATTGACCGCGCGGGCCGACCATCTGTACCTGCAAACGATGAAGGTGGGGGAACGCCTCGAACAGCCTGACCTCCAGGCCTTTCAGCGCGGAAGGCGATGCGCATTGAAAGGTGATGACCGCTTCCAGTTCTGCATGGCTGTCTTCCTGCTTGCTATTACTCGCATCGGTGAACGGCGACGTAACATGCGCCGGCCCGGACGTGCAACGCGCCGCCGCGGTCGGGACAATCAACGTTTCCGGTTTCCGGAATTTTTCAGACATGGCCTGCACCGATTTTCGCTGCTGCTCGTTGCGGGGCGCATGTTCAAAGCCAAGCAGGCTATCGAGCGGCGAGATCAGTTCCAGTTCCAATGTGTTGCCCTCTACCGCGACCTGCATCCTCGCGGCTCCATGTACATGCGCGCTGGTTTCGCGTGCATCGACGCTGCCGGCGGCCGTCAGCAGTACGGCCAGCGCAGCAAAAATTGATTGCTTCATTCATCATCCTGTTGAACCGACGGTTGATCAAAACGAGATATGCCAGGTTTCCGGCCACCGCGGCAGTATTATCCAAGTTTACGAGGAGGCGCAACAGCCGGTCAACCGGGGAATTTCGCGTAGGGTGGATGCCGCCGCATGGTGGACGGCCAGTAAGTCATGATCATCGGTCCAGACGGATATGTGCTCGCAACCGACATTTCCCCCGGCATCCTGGAGTTCGCCAAAGAGAATGCGCAAAGCGCGGGATTGAAGAACGTCGATACCAAGGCGGATGCTGCCTGAGGCAGACTTGAGTTTGCAGCGGCTAAAAATGTATATACACTCGTCGATAGTGGCATGCGAATCAATAAATCCAACCATCGCTATTATTAACCAGGAATTTATGGCTGAATATACACAAGTGAAAACCCTTCAGGCAGCACTCGAACTTGCGCGTGCATTCGCCTCACATCACGAAGTAAACGAGTCCCAGGCAGAGGCGTATGCCGAGAACTGGTACGAGGCCGGCAAGGACTACGACAAGGCCACCGCTGAGGATCTCGGTGCATATCTTATGCGCCGCTTCAACTTCGCCTGAATGCGGGGAAACTCGTGGTGATATATGCGCCTGACTTGCAATTGAACGTGGACGCGCGCAAGCGCGACGGCTAACTTAGGCATCAGCCCGCAAATGATCCGGACCCATCGCGGAACGCCGATCCCGCTCGAGATCTACCACGGGGTCCCCAAAGGATGGCGCGCAGAAGAAGTCGTCGCGATGCACGCAGCACTCGGCGGGACATATGCCATTACCGGACCTGATGCCACCCAACCCGGTGCGCCGGCATAGATGCCAGGGCGCACCGCCTGGCTGCAGTATCGAGAAACGCTCTATCGCGTCGCAGATGGCATCCTGATGGGTGACGAGGCGTGTGTAGAACTCGCTGTCCGATACATTGAACTACGCTACATCGGCTCGTATTCTGGCTTCGTTCGCGCATTGCTGGCCCGCCGCCTGAAACACGCCTCGCTTTCCGCGGGACAGAGGCTGCGCGGTACGACGGAAAGAAGTATCTCAATACAGCCCCCGGTTTCTAGCGTAAGGCCGCCCTCGTCGCTGCTAGCTTAGGACCCGCGCAGCAATAAGTTGTTCATTTTGCTGGCCGTAGCGGGCGCACTGCGGCGTGCCGGGCACACCTGGAGCAGGTGATGCCCGAATCTTCTTGTCTGTCTCGGGATGAAATCCTAACACCTCACTGTATAAGAAAGCCTTCGAGTACCCGAGGGCCAGAATGTTGGGATTACCATCCCAACCTACATTAACCCGGTCATAAGGAGATATCCGTGGCCCCCCTGTGCCAATATAACTAGAAACACCTACCCAGTTAATTTAG
>JAQGMD010000069.1 GCA_028292565.1 Burkholderia sp.
CTGGAGCTACTGGTTTCATTTATAGAAGCTTATGCAAATCAAATAACGTCGTTATTCCATTTCGGCGCTTAGAACAGGGGCGCCAAAAAAAAGGACAAAAAATAACTTGCCGGTTTAGGCGCAGTGAGTGCCCGGATCGCATACAGCATGCAGGCTGCGACTCACGCGTCCGAACTGGCAAGTTATCCCGGCGACAAATTTTTCGGGATTGCCATCAGACTGAAACGAGTCCTATGAGTTCAAGTGTAACGGATTTGCGGAGTCGGGGAGCCTCCGGATGCGCCTGACAGCAGGCAGGCCCGGGCTTTCCGCGCGGCACTGAAAGTAAGCCCGCGCCAGGATGAAATGCGGCGGCCAGCTTACAATCACGGTTTGTCAATGCCGCACCTACGTAATGGAATGAACTATGCAAGGTCAACTCTGGGTTGAGCCAGTCGGAAATCTCATCATCGCCCGCCTCCGCGGTATGCCTACCGAGGAATTGCTGACCGAGTGTCAGCGCCAGGTGCTTCAATTGCTGAAGGACACCGGCCGCGGAAAGGTGCTGTACGACGCACTCGAAATGGAACCACCGTCAGTCGACGTAACACAGGTACAACAGAAACTCGACGCTCAGCTCGGGACCCTGCATTTGCGTCGCGCCATCGTAGTGCCTAACAGCCGACTCGCCTTTCTGGCGCGCCTCGCATTCGGCGAAGGCGACTATCGGGTTTTTTACAACGACATGACGGCGGCAATCATTTGGCTCGAGCAGGGGCCTGTAGAGACTCCGGACTGATGCGGACACCGTGAGCGCCCACCTTCCTTTTCGTATCCTCTTCGTCGGCAATAGCTACACGAGCCGCAACGACATGCCGGCGATGCTGCAACGGATCGCCGCGAGATCGTTGCACCAGCTGGAAACGCACGTCCTCTCCTTTGGTGGCGCTTCACTCGCGGGGCATTGGAACAGGGGGACTGCGCAAGTATTGCTGGCCGAGGAAAGCTGGGATGCCATCGTGCTGCAAGACCAGAGCACGCGGGCGTTACGCGCGCCAAACAGCATGCGGGAATACGGGCTGCGATTTGCGGAAGCAGCGTACGCCGCTGGTGTCACGCCTTTGCTGTATGTCACGTGGGCGCGACAGGATCAGCCCGAACAACAGCCGGCCATTACTTCCGCGTACCAGGAACTGGCGGACGCAACAGGCGCCTTGCCGGTTCCGGTCGGTCCTGCCTGGCAGCAGCTGCAAGCGCTGGATCCGCAATTGGTTTTATACGATGCGGATCGTAGTCATCCTTCCGTCACAGGGACCTATTTGAGCGCGTGCGTGTTTTTCGTTTCCTTATTCGGCAAGAAGCCCAAAGGCATGGATAATGAAATCCTGACGCTGACGGAGGAACATGCCGACCTCATTCACCAGGTGGCGTGGCGGGCAGCAACAGAGTAACCCAACGAGAGGCAGGCTCCATGGCAACGGAAACCTTTCATCGAAACTGCACCCAAGTCCTGGCGACGGCGCACCTGTGCCTGGAACGAAAGCTGCAGATGCCGGCGCTGATCCTGATCTACACGTTGATCGACACGTTCGCGTGGGTCGTATCGGACAAGAACGAGAAGAGCACTCGCAAGCGCTTCGAAAGCTGGGTTGAGAAATGGATACTCGCGCATCGTCCGTTGCCTTGTTCCGCCACCGAGTTGTATGCAGCGCGGTGCGCAGTTCTTCACACTCTATCGAGCCAGACGGCGCTTACGGAAAGCGGTGAAGCGCGGCAGGTCCTGCATGCATGGGCCTCGGCCGACGTCGCCGCGCTGCAGGCATCCATCAACGCGCTCGGCCGCACAGATGTGGTTGCGCTCAGCATCGAAGAACTGTTCGAGGCCGTCGGCCTGGCGATGTCACTGGTGATGGAGGCGTCGCAAACGGACATCGTGCTGTGTGACCGCCTCGGACTGGCGGAAGTCGGGGAAAAAATTCCGAACGACGACTGATGCCGGACCAGTGTCGCTTACCCGGCGCGTACTCGCTGCACCAGCCGATACAGTGGGCCGATCGTTAATACCAGTGCCGACAGCCGCATCACATGGAAGGCGGTAACGATAGGCACACCGAGCTGCAGTGTTTTTGCGGTCAGGCTCATTTCAGCAATGCCGCCGGGTGACATGGCAAGAATCGCGGTGGCTACATGCATTCCGCTTAGCTCCGCCACCCCGAGCGCAAATGCCGCCGCCACCAGCATGGCCGCAAGCGTGCACAAGCCGACGCTGGCGAGAAAACGCGGCGCGGTATGCACAAACTCCGGCGTGAAACGCGTACCGAGCGAAATGCCGATGAACAGTTGTCCGGCGCGCACCAGCCACTCCGGCAACGCAGACAGGTTGACTTCGAAGGCGGTCAGCGCGATCGCCACCATCAGCGGCCCGATCACCCATGCATTCGGCAATTTCAATCGCTTCAACAGCAATGCGCCGACGCTGGTCAGCGCGATCAACAACAACAGGCCGCCATAGTCGATCAAGCGCGTGCCCGGCACATAAACGTCCAGCCCATGCACGTCCGAAAACTTGAAAGCGAACGGGATGATCGCGACGACCATCATGATGCGTAGGCTGTGCGCCGCTGCGACCTGATCGACAACCGCGCCATGTCGTTCGCCCTGGGACGCCATCTCCGACGCGCCGCCGATCGCCATCGAAAAAAATGCGGTGGTTTTATCGACGCCTGAAAGTTTGTGCAGCAGCCAGCCGCACGCCGCGCCAAGCACCAGCGCAAATGCGATGCCGGCCGCGATAAAGCCCACATAAGACGCAAGCACCATGACCACCGCAGGGGTAAAGTACAAGCCGAGTGCGGCACCGATCGTCCATTGTCCGGCTTCGCGCACCCGCACCGGAGCTTGCAAGTCCATACCCCTCATGCGCGCGGCGGCGGTGACAAACAGCGGGCCGATCATCCATGGCAGTGGCGCGTTCAGCCACTCGAAGACGATCGCGGCGACGAAGCCGAGCAGCAAGGCGAGCAGAAAAGGGCGCAGATTCGGGGGGCGGTGAAATGGCATGGTGCGGTGGGTAAGGTGCTTCGTGATCCAGGCTTGTCACCTGGCTGTGTATAGTTTTATAAGATGCTCGCCAGTCTTCTGGAGCACTGTGCGCCTGTCGGAAATCTCTGATTAGCATCAAGGCCGGGCGCTATGATATATCGCGCATCGCAGGTTTGCCGTCCACACCTCATTTTCCTTCCGCCCAGATCGATAGCAGTCCAAAAACGTACGTGTGTATGACAGGACAGGTATCCGGTCAGCCAACATGGCAGGGCAACAAGCTCTGTACCCACGGGGACATTCCCCCTGTTGTTGTCCTGCAGTTCCCTTCAATTATTTTGCAACCGAATCTGCAGCCCCGTATCTAACGAGCCGTTTGCTGCGCCTCCTTGATATGGCGCGTTTCAATTTTGTCTTCACATTAAGGAAAAATAAAAATGGTGCTACGCCAGGTCCGTTGGACGTCAGCGTTATTAATAACGCTCTTGCTATCTTCATGCGGCGGTGGCGGCGGTGGCGGCGATAGTTCATCAAGCGCTTCTCCGGCGCGAGAGTCGGTTGCAGCGCTGGAGCCCACCGCGCCGCAAGCCACCGGCAACAGCGCGACGGACAGCATCAACTGGTTCAACTTCCGGCGCCAGCAAATGGGTCTTCCGGTCCTGGCACGCAACGGCAATATCGATGTTGCGGCGGTCGGACATTCGAACTACCAGACGTTCAACGGCATCACGCATATACAGATCGAAGGGAGGCAAGGTTTTACCGGTGCCTGCCTGTTTGATAACGCCAATGAACCCGCCTGCGCGCCTTCCAAAGTCAGCCGCCTGGAGGCGGCGAACTACCAGTTCACGCCACGCACCGGTTACGCATACGGCGAAGTCATCGTCCGTACCGGCGACCCGTCCGGTTTTAAGGGAGCGGAAGACCTGATCGCAGCCATCTACCACCGCTTTGTCGCTTTTGAACCGGTGTTCAAGGAAATCGGTTCGGGCAGCGTGACGGCGTCCGATGGTGCGATCTACATGACGACCGACTTTGCGGTCAACGGCATGACCCGCGTCCTGGGGCAGGGCGGCACCGTCGTTTATCCGTTCGCCAATCAGCAGAACGTGGCCAGGAATTTTTTCAGCGATACCGAATCGCCGGACCCGGTCGCGAGCAGGAATGAGGTCGGCTACCCGATCAGCATCCACGCCGATATCACAAGCACGGTCGGGATACAGAGTTTCACCGTGCAACCGCGCGGCGGTGCTGTACTACCCGTGCAACTCCTGACCAGGGCGGCCGACGCTAATACGCCAAGATCGGCGGCCTCCATAGTGCCGTTGGATGCGCTGGCGGGAGCGACCACCTACGATGTGCGTTTCACCGGCACCGTGGACGGCACGGCCGTCGATCGGTCGTGGTCCTTTACAACGCGATAACACTCCGTCTCGCGGATACGGGGAAGTCGTTCCTGAGCCAAACTTTTCCTTGCGGAAAATCAAAATTTGGCTATCCTACGGTATTGCCGCTGGTCATTAAACCGGCCACTACCGTAGGCCCAGTCATGTCGATTAACAAAAATAAACTCCACGCTGCTCTTTGCATCGCGGCATCCGCTGCGGTCAGCATCTCCGCCATCAGCTGGGCAGTCACCCGCCTGGCCTGAGCGCTAGCCGGCACCGCGCCGTCCTGATGCACGCCTTCCTGGTTGCCATTCAGGCAATTCAAAAATTCATCTTTCGTCTTGCTACATAGAGTCTTGTAGAAAGCGCGCCTCATTTTCTGGTGCAAACAAGTTGATTTGTTGCGGAACATTCAACAGCCTCGGTCCTCCAATCGGATTTTGGAGTACGCGATGAGCAACGACCAAAAGGCAAGCGGGAGGCCGACATGGCGGCCGTAAAGTACAAGAAGGCAGACTGGACCGCCGAGGCCGATATACAAAGACTCGAGGGCGGTAAATACCAGGGTGTCGTACTGATTACCCATGAGAACGGGTCGGAAGCGGAGCAATCCCAGCACACCGTCGATTCTCTGTCCGATACGCCTCAGGAAGCCTTGGATGAAGCCAAGGCGTTGGCGCATCGGATTCTCGGCGACCTGTAATCGCGTCTGGATGCATTAGGTCAACCTGCGGGGTTACTCACAATTTCGGTGGACAACTCTGTGGACAACACAGAATAACGTTGATTAAGTGCATGATTTTTAACGATTCTGCTGCATTGATATAAATCAAGACCGCAGAATTGCAGGCACTTAATTGCAGGCACTTAGTCAGCGACCTTGCCTCGACGGTGTGTCACAAGTCGATATATATACAAGGCGACAATCACTCCGATCACGATCTTCGACGCCGGGTCGAGGTAATGCTGGACTTGCGTGTATTGCGCCTTCAGCACGTAGCCGGCAGCGGCGAGCAAACTCGTCCACACTAAAGAACCCGCCGTGGAATAGGCGAGAAACGGCAACATCGGCATCCGCGCAATTCCGGCCGGCACCGAAATCAGCGTGCGGATCGCCGGGATCAGGCGACCGAAGAACACTGCCTTACGGCCATGCCGTTCAAAGGTCTGCAGTGCCTTATCGACATCATCCGGTGAAACGGTAAGCCAACGTCCATGCTTGCCGGCGAGGTGCTTCATCCTGGCTTGACCATATAACCGTCCTGCAAAAAACCAGGGTAGCGCGCCAATTACCGATCCGGCGGTGCCCGCGATCACGACTATCACGACGTTCAGGTCGCCGCGCGCGGCCGCAAAACCGGCGAGCGGCATGATCATTTCGGAGGGGATCGGGGGAAAGATGTTTTCCAAAGCCATCAATGCAAACACGCCGAAATAACCGGCTTGTGACATGAACTGCACGATGAAATCAAACATGCGACGGGTATCCCTATGAAGGTCGGCTGCTGAAGAAACGTCAGGCCGGGTTTGAACAGCCTATCGCGGCGCTTGTTTCGCCCGCGCTTTTCGATACCGTGCCAGCTCTTCAGTCAACCAGCTCGCACTTGCGATTTCCTTGCCGTCGGCACAACGGACTTTGTATGCCTGGCGGCTCATGCTGCTTTGCGACGCGGCCCGTTCGATGAATCGTTCCGCGTCCGGCACGAGGTCTCGTTTCCCTAAATATTCGTATTTCTTTTGCAAATGAAGGCGCGCATCGCGAGATTGATGCCAGCTGCCGTTTCGGTTGAATTGGCAGTTGGAATGCTCGATAAAATCGAGGAGATGCGTGACTTCTTCGCGTTGTGTCTGCGGTGAGAATGGCTGTGCATTCACGGTGCAAGCAAACAATAGGCTCACCAAAGCATGAAAAAATTGCAGAGTTTTCATCAAAGCTGATTTGCTTCGTTGTTGTCGGGCATTTAA
>JAQGMD010000099.1 GCA_028292565.1 Burkholderia sp.
ATTGCGCAATTCATGCGCCAGCGTGGCCAGGAATTCGTCCTTGCGTTTATCGACTTCGCGCAACTCGCGTTCTACATGACTCAGGCGCAGCAGCGCCTTGGCATTCGCCACCAGTTCTTCGGGTTCGATCGGCTCGAACAGGTAGTTATCGGCGCCACCATCGAGGGCACGTATCTTGTCGGCGATTCCGATATAGGACGCCGATGTCTGCAAGACCAGGACCATTTTGGTCAACGGGTCTTCCTTGAGGAGCCGGCACACCTCGAACCCATTGATATCGGGAAGTTTGACGTCAAGCAGCACCAGGTCCGGGGAGTCTTCGTTCGCGCGCCTCAATGCTTCGTCGCCGCTGGCCGCTTCAATGACCGCGAAGCCGGCACGCGTCAGGATACGCGTTTTGGCGTACCGCGCGGCGTCGGTGTCGTCAACGTTCAGGATTAACGAATCTTGCAGGTTCGGCTTCATTTTCCCTGTCACGTATTTTCACTTTCCGCGCGTCCCTCAACCGGGGATGACGCATCGGCGGGAGGCGGGTTGATCAAAGACCGCAGCATCGACACCAGGTCGTCGCGCAACAGCGGTTTGACGAAATACGCATCCGCCCCGAGCGCAAAACCCTTGCGCTTGTCATCCACGTTGGTCGCAACGATGATCGGCACATCCCTGCGCCCGTCATTGTTTTTGGTTTCCATTAACCAGCGCCAGGTATCTTCGCCGTTCAAAACGACGTCGAGCACCACCGCCGCAGGACGCAGCGAGGTCCAGGAGTGCTCCGCTTCCCAGATGCTGCGGGCATAAACCAGCCGGAATTCCGTACCCCGCAGGAATTTTTCATAGAGCAGCCTGACATTCTGGTCATCTTCGACAACCAGCACCGGCAAACGCTGGTCGTCGACTGCGACGGCGCCGCTATCGTCTACGGTCGCCGGGTCGGCCGAATCATGCTCGACCGGGATGACTGCCGAGAAGGTAGAGCCATGCCCAGGCGTACTCTCGAGCTCGACCCGTCCGCCGAGCAGCGCGGCCAGTTTGCGGCATAGCGGCAATCCGAGGCCGGTGCCTTTAACACGCTGCTGCAGGCGATTTTCGATCTGGCTGAATTCTTCAAAGATGAGCTGCTGGTGTTCCGGCGCAATGCCCAGGCCGGTATCGGCGACCGAAAAGCGGATCGCCGCTTCTTCCGGCACCGGTGTGGCGGTGATCCTCACTTCACCGGATTCAGTGAACTTCAGTGCGTTCGAAATGAAGTTGCGCAGGATCTGCGACAATTTTGCTTCATCGGTGTACATGCCGATGACATCCGCCGGTTCATCGAAGACGAGCCTGACCGAATCGCTGACCAGCAGCGGACGAAGCATGCCGCGGAGCGCGCTGAACATATCGGCGACTTCGAACTTGACGGATCGCACGTCAATTTTGCCCGCCTCGATCTTCGCCAGATCGAGCAGGTCGTTCACCAGTTCGGCCAGCGATTCCGTGCCTTTGAGTATGAATGTGACCTGCTTTTCCTGCTCTTCGGAAAGTTCGCCGTCGACCCGGTCGAGCAAGAGTTTCGACAAAGCGCGTATCGAACTGAGCGGCGTACGGAATTCATGGCTCATGTTCGAAAGGAAGCGCGATTTCATCTCGTCGGCGCGGCGCAGGTGGTCTGCTTTTTCATCGAGTTCCGCATACAGCGCGACCACGCCGCGATTGGTATCTTCCAGTTCGCGGGTCAGCCGCAGCAGTTCTTCCTGCCGTGCCTTCAGTTCCGCCAGGGTACGCAGCAGTTCCTTGTTTTGTTCCTGCACCTCGGAGAGGGTGATGTCGGCGGGAAGCGTTGCAAGCCGCGCCCCCATGTCGCCGACGATTCTTGGCGTCAGCACCGGCGCAGTCGCGGGAATGAGCTTTTTCAGGACCACCGTCGTGCCCTGGCCCTTGACGGTACTGATGTCGCATTGGTCCATCAACCGACGCGCGCCGATAATGCCGAGGCCCATCCCGGTCTGGGAGTGATACCGGCCGGAGAGAATGAGGTCGAGATTCGCTATACCCGGACCTTCGTCTTCAATCCGGATGATCAGAACCTGCGGCGTAATTTCGCCCTCGACTGAAAACTCGATCCTGCCACGCGACGCATAGTTGTAAACATTGCGCGCAAGCTCCGATACCGCGGTGCCGATACGGGCCTGGTCCTGAACGCCGAAGCCGCAGAGCGATGCAATCTGCCGCGCGCGCTGGCGGGATGCGACGACGTCGAGCTCCGCATTGATCGCTACTGTCAGGATGCGCAGGCTCATTGATGCCCACCCGGAACATCAAGAGCCCGGTTTTCCCGGACAACCAATACCGTGACGTCGTCGCTCTTGCGGGCGAAGTCGCGGTATAAAACAGCGGCAATCAAGCTCGGATGCCGCATCTCGAGGCCAGGATAGTCTTCCAGGCCCCAGCGGGTCACGATTCCGTCGGAGCACATGACGATCATCGAGTCGACGGACCACGGAACAACGAATTCCTGCACCTTGCGCAGGTTGCTGCCGACGATGCCGTTATGCGAAACCATTTGACGACGGTTGTTGATTCCAAAAACAAAGGCAGCGATATTGCCGACGCCGGCGAAGCATAGTTCACCTGCAATGGTATCCAGGCGTGCAACCGCAACAGCGGCGCCTCGCGTTGCACGCAACGCGCCATGGGCCTCGTGTAATGCCGCGCCGGGTGGCAATTCCTGATGCCGGTCGAGTACCGCAGCGGCAGCCTGGGACGCCCTCGCGGCATCGGGGCCGTGACCGAGTCCGTCAGCCACCATCAGGTGTAATGTTCTGGCATCGCCGCTAGCCGCCCAGGCGTCGCCGCACACCTCTTCTCCGGGAAAAGGCAGGCAGACCGCACCGATTTGCCACGCTGCGGCGGCGCCAACGGGCCCGGCCCACACGGTCATGCACAAGACAGTTCCCTTGCCGGGAGCGGTATGCACATCGAACTCGTCGGCAAGGCGCCGCATTGCGCCAAGACCAACGCCATAAGTGCCGGCCGATGACACGCCATCCTGCATGTTCAACGCAAGATTGGCCATGCCGGGACCGGAGTCGATCGCCACTATTTCGATACCGGCGGTGTCACCGGATCGAACCGGCCTTATAAGAATTTCTCCGGGAGCGGCATGTTTGACAATATTGGTTGCCGCTTCGGTAATGACAAGCGAGACCCGGCCTGCCCTGGTCTCGTCAAAGCCGAGCCGCCTGGCGATTTCGTTGCCGGCGCGCCGTGCGGCCGCAACCGCGGTGGATTCCCCGATATGGAATGCCGCCTGCGGCCTTACTGCACTTAGAATGGTTTCCATTTGGTGATCTTTACCACGGTGCCTTTTCCTGGCGCTGTTTGAATGTCGAACTCATCGGAAAGACGCTTGGCGCCGCTTAAACCCAGCCCCAATCCGCCGCCGGTCGTATAGCCATCGGTCAATGCGAGTGCGATATCAGCAATTCCCGGGCCATGGTCAATAAAACTCAGGCGGACTCCGCGGCGGCTGCCATTCGCTACCCTGGCAAGATGTGACTCGCCACCGCCGCCGTACCTGAGCGTATTACGCGCAAGTTCGCTGGCCGCGGTCACCATCTTGGTCTGGTCCACCAGGCTGAAGCCGACCGCAACCAGCGACTCGCGCACTGCCTGGCGCATGCGAACCACGTCTTCGTCCGATCGCAGCTGCATCACCATCAGGTCCGCATCATTAGTACTCAATTCGTCGGCCTTTCACAGCAGAAGGAGGAGCCTCTGAAGGCATACGCCGTTATACGGCACTTGACTGCTGAAGCAGCCTGATGCCCTTCTCGACGTTGAGCGCGGTTCTGACGCCTGCCAGCGACAGGCCCAACTCGACCAGGGTAATCGCGACCGCCGGTTGCATGCCGACCAGCACGGTTCGCGCGTCAAGAATGCGGGCCATCGCCGCCGTATCGCTGATCATCCGGCCTATGAACGAATCGACGATATCGAGCGCCGATATGTCGATCAGGACACCTTTTGCCCGGTCTTTCACAATGCGCGCCGTCAGGTCATCCTGAAGCGTCATTGCCAGGCGGTCGTGCATGTCGACCTGTATCGTCACCAACAGCAGGTCGCCCATTTTCAGTATCGGTATACGGTCCATCAGTACCTTACCTTTCGGTTTGCGAATACGTGATCGTCGATCCGGTACGTTTCAATGCGACAAGGAACGCGTCAGCCAGGGTCGCCTTCGTGATCACGTCTTCCAGATTGACGCCGAGATGCACGATGGTTTGCGCGATCTGTGGACGAATGCCGCTGATGATGCAATCCGCGCCCATCAATCGGGCGGCGGCAACGGTCTTGAGAAGATGCTGTGCGACCAGCGTGTCCACTGTAGGCACGCCGGTGATATCGATGATGGCGATCGACGCGCCGGTGTCGATGATCTTCTGGAGCAGGTTTTCCATCACGACCTGCGTGCGCGAGCTGTCCAACGTGCCGATCAGCGGCACCGCGAGGACGTTCTGCCACAACTGGACCACCGGCGTGGACAACTCGAGCAATTCCTGTTGCTGACGCATGATGACCTGCTCGCGGCCTTTCTGGTATTCGGCAACGGTAAACAAGCCGAGCTGGTCAAACAAAGTGCCTGCTTGCGCGGTCTCTTCCACCAACGCCATCGGATCTCTTTCGAGTTCTGCACGCAGAAGCGCGAACACAGGCTCTTTCAGTGCAAAGACGAAAGTCGCTGTCTCGGTCGGGGAGAAGCCCTGACGCGCCCGGTACTGGGACATTTCGCTGAGCAACTGCCTTACCTCACTCCATGAGGACGCGTCGATATCGGAAGTCTGCCCTTCCGTGACCGCCTTGACCAGGACCGGAATGAAGCGGGCCGCCTGGTGGCTGGCTTCGTTTTCGGCGACTTTGTCACGGCGCACGGCGCGCGAAAACATGTTTTCCAGCCATCCGTTCAGCAAATGATCCTGATGTTTCGTGAGAACCCTGGCCAGATGGCCGGTCGATTGTTTGCTCATTTATGCTCCGTGGATAATTTTCGCGCCCCGGTGTTTTGGGGTGTCGGTACGCTTTAGTGGATGGCCCTTGAATTTTGCTTGGTGGACTTTTTTATTGCAGGGGCAAATCGCAAAATTCTATTGGCTTCAGAGCAAACCGCTTTGACACACATCAACCACTGGTGGAGTAATACCTGGAGTAAAGGTTCCCCTGCGCTACCCTTCCCCATGCCGTCCCGCTCCGAACCGGCTGACGCGAGGAATATGACCGGGCCGATAGCTGGTCAAAATCCTTTCACGTTTGATTTATAAAAAAGTGCTTGCACAGGCCGGCACACTAACTACCGCGCGTGTGTTCCGCGCGTCGCCTGACGCCTGGCTCGTCATGGCCCCCGGTTTCACCACGTCTCTTCCAAGTCAAGCGTAATTGATCACAAGATGTTTGATATCCGACATCTCCTCCATCGCATACCGTGTCCCTTCCCTTCCGAACCCCGAGTCTTTCCACCCGCCGAACGGCATGCTGTCGATACGATAAATCGGCACATCGTTGACCATCAACCCGCCGACATCCCAGTCCTCGATCGCCTGAAATGCCCGCCGCAGGTCGTTGGTAAACATCCCACCCTGCAAGCCATATCGGGAATCGCCGGCGCGCTGGATGGCTTCCTCGAATGTCTCGTAACTGTTGACCGTCAGGACAGGCCCGAACACCTCCTCGTCCTCGATCTTCATGCCCTTCGCCGTGTTGGTAAGCACGGTCGGCTGAACTACCGCACGATTGCGTGAACCGCCGGTCAGGACAGTGGCCCCGCCAGCGACCGCTTCATCAACCCAGCTTTGAATGCGGACCGCCGATGCTTCATCAATCACCGGGCCCACATCGATTCCTTCCTGCATCGGATCGCCGACGCGACAGGCGCGAACGCGTTCAACCAGTTTGCGGGTAAATTCCTCCGCAACCGATTCATGCACCAGGATCCGTTGTACGCCGATGCAGTACTGCCCGCCATAGACGACGCCACCACGAACACAGCGCGCGGCCGCAAGGTCGAGGTCCGCATCTTCGCAGACGACGACTGCGCCGTTACCGCCAAGCTCAAGCGCCACCTTTTTGCGGCCCGCAATGTCCTTGATGTGCCAGCCGACTTTGGCGCTGCCAGTGAAACTGACCATGGCGAATCGCTCATCGCGCACCATTGCCTCGGCAAGCGGAACCGGACAATGAATGACCTGTAGTGCGCCCTCCGGCAGTCCGGCTTCGGTCATGATCTGCTGCAGCAGCAGCGATGTGAGCGGCGTCTGCGGCGCCGGTTTCAGCACCACGCTGTTGCCGACCGCGATCGCCGGCGCCACCTTGTGCAATACCAGGTTCAGCGGAAAATTGAACGGCGCAATCGCCAGGATAGGACCGATCGGGAAACGCCTTGCAATGCCTATCCTGCGCCGCATGCGGTTCAAAGCGTCTGGGTCGAGCTGCGACAGTTCAACCGGGCGCCCCTGGCTGTCAGTGGTCTGGTACTCGAAAACCCCGGCATCCATATCGAGAGGAACTTCCTCACCACCAAAGCGCCGCGCTTCCGCCGCGGAATTGGTCAGATTGAAGATCGCGCGCGATACCTCTCCGCGGGCGTCGTACACCGGCTTCCCTGCCTCTGCGGCGATGGTCCTGACGAATTCGTCGCGGCGGGCACGCAGCAGCTCTGCGGTCCGCTGCAGGATGTCGGCCCGCACGAATCGCGGCAGTTTGCGCACTACCTGAAATGCCTGCTGCGAACGTACGATGGCATTCTCGACGTCCTTCGCAGTGGAAACCGGCATTTCGCCTACTACGCTGCCGTCGAACGGGGAAAGGATTTTGTCAGTGACCATGATTCATTCCTGAAGATCTATTGATGTTTCAGTAAATGGAGGTGAGGGACTGAGCTTTCATTCTGTCACTCACTTGTTAAAAGCTCAGCAGACTACAAGCACTCGTTCCACGTGCACGCCGCGGCAATCCATTTCATACTCGAGATCGACCACTGGCGGACGATTCAGGTGCCAGGTCAAGCCGCCCTTCATCGCGCCGCGCCGGCCGATTTCGTCGGCGATGAAAGGATGAATGTCGTGCACCGTATAGAGCTGGGCGGCAGTCGTGTCGGACCATTTGAATCCGAGCGCACGCATCCGGTTCTCCATCTCCGCGAGCACAAAGCGCGCCTTGTTGCGCAATCCTTCCGTCGACACGTCGCCGAAGCTGATGAGGTGATCCTTGTAATTGCCTTTACCTTTCGGCGCTTCACCGCTGCCGGCGACCACGAACGAAGGCGCGGCGGAAGCATCCGCAACCGTGTACGAGAATGCATAGAAGCTCGGCACCTCCGGCGGATCGATTGCCGGGCATACGTTACTGCGGGCTATCGGGTTAGTCTTGCCATCGAAGATGCCCCATTGCGTGAGCGTTCCGACGTAGGCCCTGTTGAAGGCCTCGAAGCCGGCCTCGTCGAATGGCGCCGGCGAACGCAATTCGCATGCGCAGAATGCGGTAAGCGGCCGCCCTGCCGCCCGCAGGGTTTGCTCGATCAGCCGGAATCCCTCCGCGAGCGGAACGGGCTTGAGGAAGCGGACACGTTCGATCCGGTATCCGGGCTCGGCGGCGACGCCTGCGGAGTATTGGAATACGCCGGGGACGAAACGATAGTTACCAGGTGCAAAGACTTGTGTGCTGGACATGTCGAGGCTTTCGTAATCAGGTTGAGTGGGTCTACTGGGTCAGCGCGCCGAGATAGGCGCTGCGGATGGCGGGGTCGTGCATGAGTTCTGAACTGGGACCACTGCGGACTATGCGTCCCATATCCATCACATAAGCGGTGGTCGACAATTCGAGCGCGGTGATGACGTCCTGTTCGACTACCATGATCGACAGGCCTTCGCGATTGAGCAACTGCAGGGCATCAACCAGTTGTTCAACCAGCAGCGGTGACAAGCCAAGCGACAATTCGTCGATCATCAACAGGCGAGGCGCGCTCATCATTCCGCGTCCGATCGCGCACATCTGCTGTTCGCCGCCGGACATCGTGCCGGCGGCCTGGTTACGTCGTTCGGACAATTTCGGGAACGTTGCATAGACACGATCAAGGTCGCGCTGGATGGCCGAGCGTGGTTCCTTGCGCGCATAGGCGCCCATTAACAGGTTGTCCTCGACACTCATGGCGCTGAACAGCCGCCGGCCTTCGGGCACATGGGCTATGCCATGCGCAAGGATCTGCGCGGGCCACCGTCCGGAGATGTCCTCGCCTTCCCATGCGATGCTTCCCGCAGTTGGCGCAATCAATCCGGACAGTGCTCGCATCAGCGTCGATTTGCCGGCGCCATTGGAGCCGACCAGCGCGGTGATCTCGCCTCGGCGCAGCGTCAGATCGATGCCCCACAGCACCTGGATCTCGCCATAACCGGCCTCAAGCCCGCTCAATTTGAGCAATGGAATGGAGTTGTTCATGGCCTTCCTAACCGGTTGCGGTGTTGAGCTGCGCGTATTTCTTCCCGAGATACGCTTCGACGACACGCCGGTCATTAACCACTTCGGCAGGCGTGCCATCCGCTATCAGCGCACCGTTTTGAAGAACCACGATGCGGCTGCATACGGTCAGCACCACTTTCATCAGGTGCTCAATCAGCACGATAGTGATGCCGCGCTGCGCGAGTTGGCGTATCAGCACCATCGCATGTTCAACCTCCATGGAATTCAGGCCGGCGTTGACCTCGTCGAGGAACAGCAGCTTCGGGTTCATCGCCACGGCCTTGGCCAGTTCCAACCGTTTGCGCATTGCCAGCGTCAGCATGTGCGCCGGCTTGTCCGCATGCTGGCTAAGCCCGACAAAATCCAGCTGGCTCGCTGCGAACTCGCGCGCTTGCGCCGGACGCATCCCGGCTTGCGAGAACAGCGCGGCCGCGGCAACGTTGTCGAGCGTCGACAATTCGGGGAATGGTTGCACGACCTGGAAAGTACGCGCCAGGCCGGCGCGTGCTGTCTGGTACGGCTGCAGCCGGGTGATATCCCGGCCTTCGAACAGCACACGCCCGGCAGAAGCGCGATGGACCCCAGTCACAACGTTCACGAGGGTCGTCTTGCCCGCGCCGTTCGGGCCGATCAGGCCGAGGATTTCACCTTGGCCGACCGATAAGCTGACGTCCTGCAGCGCCTGCAACCCGCCGAAACGGCGCGACAGGCCTTCGAGCTTCAGCACTTCAGCCACGGCGTCCTCCGATGAATTTAAAGCGCTTCGAAATGGACATCATGCCATTCGGCAGGAACAACAGTAGCAGCACAACCAGCAAGCCGAGGACACCCGAGTGGATCTGCAGGTAGTTACGCCACACCAATTCCTCGATGCCGAGGAAGGCGAATGCACCCAGTACGGCGCCGGCAGGGGAACCAAGTCCGCCCAGCAGGGCCATCACGATCGGCTTTACAGCGAATAGCACGTCGAATACATCGGGCGGTTCGATGTAATGCACCCATGCTGCGTAGATCACGCCTGCCATTGCGACGAACACGCCGGAGAAGGCAAACGCGACGCTCTTGTACATGGTGGCGTTGACGCCGATCATGTCGGCGGCCGATTCATTCTGCTTGATGCATACCAGGCCGAAACCGAGCTTCGATTGCTGGATCAGGCGCACGACTATGAAGGTCAGCAGCAGCAATGCCCACATGGTCCAGAAGAAGAACGACGCCTCGCCCATGACACTATTGGAGCCGGAGACCACCAGCGGAATGTTGAGTCCCATGCCGCCACCGGTCAGGTCGGTTGCCGAGTTGGTGCTTTCTCGCAGCACTTCGGCAACGGCCAGGCTGGCAATCGCAAAATAGTGGCCGCGCAGCCGCAGCAGCACGATGCCCAATACCAGCGCGCAAACGAAGGCGACCATACCTGCGGTGCCCACGGCGGCAAGCAGGGGCCAGCCTTTATTGATGAGTACGCCGCCGCAATAGGCGCCGAACCCGAAGAACGCCGCTGTGCCAAATGACGGATAGCCGGTGAAGCCGCCGATCACGGTCCACGACACGGACATGATTGCGTACATGCAGGCGAAGGTGCCGATGCGCAGCGCATACGAACTGTCAAATAGCGGGAGGCAGCCGAACAGGACCAGCAGAGCGATGGTGGCAAGGTAGATCGACTTTTTCATTCGAATCCCCGCTTCCCGAGCAGTCCCTGTGGACGAACGACGAGGAACAGGATCAACAGCGCGAATGACAGCGTGACCGCGTGTTCCGGGCCGAAAGCCAGCGAACCGAAACTTTCCACTATCCCAAGAAACAGCCCGCCCACCACGGCACCTGGCACGCTGCCAAGTCCGCCGAGCACACAAACCACGAAGGCCTTGCCCAGATATGACCCTGAGGCTATCGGCGAAATCGGAAAGATCATTGCCAGCAGCACGCCTGCGCAGCCGGCCATGGCGGCGCCGAGGCCGAACGCGGTTGCATAAATTGACGGTACATCCACACCCATCAGGCGCGATGCGTCCCGATCCATCCTGACGGCCACGATCGCGCGTCCGATACGGGAACGGCGCAGCACGAGATAGAGCGCCAGCGTCAGCAGCAATGCGAAGATGGTCGCGACTATCCGATCGGTCGGCACCACCAGCGGGCCCAGGGAAACCGACCCGAGCGAAGGATCGAGAACCAGGCGGCGATAATCGGCCTTGAATGCCACCAGCATGGCGTTGTTGAGCATCAGGTCGAGGCCGAAAGTCAGCGTCAGCGTGACCAGTACCGGCGCCGCGATTACACGATTGAGGATGCCGCGCTGTATCGCATAGCCCAGGCAGAAGAATGCCGGGGCGGCGATCAGCAGCGACGTCCATGGCGCTAGCCCGAGTGAGTTATAGGCGGCCCATGCCAGATATGACCCCAGCACGATGAACGAACCGTGTATCAGGTTGATCACATTGAGCACTCCCCACACCAGGGAGAAGCCAGCCGCTATGCAGGCGTAGAGGCTGCCCAGCACGATCGCGTTGAGCAGTACTTGCAGGATGAGCATAGGGCCGCTTATTTCACGCCAAGTTT
>JAQGMD010000114.1 GCA_028292565.1 Burkholderia sp.
CGCTGCATCGGATTTCGTCTTTGAAATTCATGCAAAGCAGTCAAAATTTCTTTCTGCTTTTTCACTTCTGCCCCGTCGCATCAAGCACTCTTTTCAGAGCTGCTTTTCTTCGCGTCTCTCAACGGGAGGCGAACTATAGCAAAGCGATTCGTGTAGCGCAAATCTTTTTTCCGGTTCGATGAATCTTGCAAAAAAACATGCGTAAGCGCCTACGGTTTTTGTCATGCGATCGGCGAACGCAAGGCGAAAATTTATTCGAGTGGCTTCTGCGTACGTTCCCATTTAGCCTCGGGCTCGCTTCTCGCGACCACGCGTGACCACGTAGCGCCGCACAGATGACACATGTAGTACTCGACATGACCGCTAGCGGTGGCGCCGAAATTGATTCCAGCCTGCGAGTGCAGTAACAGGTTCGCGTGCGGCGATGTTAATACCGAAGCGCCATTCAATGCGGCGCATGCGGGGCAATCGGACATAGGCGGATGGTTTCAGTGACGCTTCCGCCGCTTTTTGCGGGGCTGCGTGGCCGACAACGGGTTGGTCCAGAGCTCCATGAGCTGCCTGGTGGTTTTTGTCATAGCTGTTGCCGCCTGGCGCTTGCTCTCTGCCACTACCCTGCTTCGCGCCGACCCCAGCACCGTGTTTGCGCCGCTCAGCCACATGCTCAACAAGGGATTCCTTTTGGTCCACGGATTTTTCATTTGCGGTCCTTTATGGATCGGAAGTGCAAACCAGTTAGACCAGGCTTTACGAAAACATTCGGGCGGCGTCGCAATGACTGCGCATAAAAAAAGCCGCAGCAGTTGCCGCGGCCGCTACACCCGTTTATTTCGTCTGTTCAATGAGTGGGTTTTGAGGCGCTCGCCTGTGCAGCGCGTTCGGCAGCCTGGCTGGCCGGAACGACGAATTTTTCCAATGCTTCTTTCTGGCGTTGGGTCGCTTTCACCGTATCTTCTGAAGCGCGTTGTGTGACTTCCCTCACGATCGCTTCCGCCCCGCGTGCGGTGGCCGGCAAATGTGTTTCTACTATCCGCGCGATGCTCGCCTGCGTTTCGGCGACTATGTTTTGCACGTTTTGCTGGTATCCGCGGATTTTGTCGGCGGCCGGCAATGCCTGCCCTTGCGGTATTGTGAATTTGGACTGGTCGTCGGAAGTCAAAAATTGTTGAGTCCTGGCAAGCGATTCCTCCATCATGCTCCTGGTCACCTGCATATTCAGCTCGTTCAGTTTTTGTGCGCCATCCAGCATCTTTTCGGAGAACTGCGCGAAGAAGGAAAACTGTGCATCCATCTGTGACTTAACAGCCTGGGAAATCGATGATTCGGGAAAATTGAACATTGTTGCCTCCTTTGCACTGATGACAGCAACCGGCCAGTTGCTGAGTGGTTATAAACCGAGTGTAAGAGTCAGTCTCTACCGCAACGTTCCATTTTTTTTCGTCTTTGGCGTTCGGGTGAGCTAGATAAGAATAGGTCATTATTTACCGAACGTCACATGAGAAATGACGGCGCGGACGCTCACATAAGATCCGTTTTAACCCGGCTCTCGGCATCTCTTAACTTCCGCGTTAAATATTTCACATTTACGGGAATCTACGGAAAGGCAAGTTGTCTTCTTATGCAAGAGATAACAAAAGGACAATTTGCCATGGATGAACATCAACTTGTATCCCAGGAAACATATAACCCGAATCGACTGCTCGACAGCCTCATTGAACGCCTGCGTTTGAAAAATGATGCTGCGTTGAGCCGCGTGCTGGAGGTCGGCCCCCCAGTCATTAGCAAGATTCGCCACCGCCGTCTTCCAGTTGGCGCTTCCATGCTGATCCGCATGCATGAGGTGAGTGAGTTGTCGGTGCGGGAATTAAGAGACCTGATGGGCGACCGCCGGAATAAACTGCGCATCAGCGATGTTGACGGCCTGAAGAGGTCATCGGGCGGCGATCGCATTGAACAACCCGGCATGGAGCGGCCAGCAGGCTCAGAAATTTGAGCCTTTCAATGGACTTGATTGCATGTCCGGGTTCAGCTTCCTGATCCCGGAAGGCCTGATCATGCGACTGCTGGCCGCTTAGTAGTCCAGTTCAATGGTGTGCTCGGGCCTTTGATGACGACATCGTGCCCGCCTTCTGTCTTTCAAGGTCCTTCTCGTCTATGCCGAGCAGCTTGGCCAGTCTTTCGTTATCGTAGTCTTCCAGCTTGCCGTTCTTCATCTTTGCAAGAAGCTCGTCGAGTTCCTTCACGTCATCTCCCCGGGTCGGAAACAAGAAACGAAAATATCCGTAAAAACATCCTCGATGAGTGACGCCGTCAGGCCGCGGGTTCCTTGCGGAATACTTTCTTCAAAAATTTCAGCGACACACTTAGCGCAGCACCGGCGAAACACAAGGTCTTTATGGCAGCTATTTAAGGAGCCACAACGAGCCGGAAATGCGCCCTTGCATACGCCTCGGAAAATGGCACGATGAATGTAACGCACCGGGATCGCCTTTACGTTTGCATTGCGTTTGCATTTTTCCTGGTCCTTAACTTCCGGGCAAGGAGAAGACCATGTTCAGCACCAGACTACCGACTGCCGCTCTCGTCGGCATCGGCTTGATTGCCTCAGGCGCGTACGGCGAAAACACAAAGTCCGGGAATGAGTTCGACGCGGCAACATTGATCGGACTTGGTGGCCAGGTGTGCCAGAGCAGCCCCGGCGGGGCAACGAGCGGAAAACTGTTTTTCAAGATCGCCGCCGCTGCCAGGAACGAGCTGAAACCGTACGGCGCACTACCTAAGGAAGAGAAGCAAGCCACGCCGGCTTCTGATGAACCACCCCTGTGGGACAACCTCGGGACCCTTACCTATCGGATTACCACCAGCAAACCGCTGGCCCAGAAGTATTTCAACCAGGGCTTGCGCCTGAACTACGCTTTCAATCACGAAGAGGCGCTACGTGCGTTCCACATGGCGCAGAAGATAGATCCGAAATGTGCGATGTGCTACTGGGGCGAGGCGCTGGCATTGGGACCTAACATCAACAAGCCGATGGATGAGAAAGACATTTCGCCTGCCGTCGCTGCGAGCGACAAGGCCACGTCGTTGGCGGGCCGGGCCAGCCGGCGTGAGCAGGCGTTGATCAAGGCAGTTGCTGCGCGTTACTCCGAACACCCGGCCGCCGAGCGAAAATCGATGGATGCGGCCTATGCGGATTCCATGGCCAAAGTCGCGGCACGCTATCCGAACGACCAAAACGTCGGCGTGCTATACGCCGAGGCGCTGATGAACCTTTCGCCCTGGGACTACTGGGAAGCGGGCGGCTCGAAACCGAAGGGTCATACCGCCGAACTGGTCAGCACGCTGGAGCGGGTGTTGAAAGCGAATCCTGATCATCCGGGTGCGATCCACTATTACATCCACACCGTCGAAGCATCGACAGATCCGAAGCGGGCCGAGCCGTACGCGAATCGCCTTGGCAAACTCATGCCCGGCGCAGGCCACGTGGTACACATGCCGTCCCATATTTATTATCGTATCGGCCGCTTCAAGGATTCCCTTGCAACCAACAAGCAGGCGGTTGCTGCGGACGAGGCTTACATCGCGGAGCAAAAGCCGGGCGGATTCTATCCGGTGGCCTACTACCCGCATAACGTCCACTTTATGTTGGCGTCGGCACAGATGGCGGGAGACGGGAAGACGGTCATCGAAGCGGCCGACAAGCTTGCGGGACTGGTCACCGATGATATGGCCCGCCAGTTTCCGATCGCCCAACCGGTCAGGGTGGCGCCGTATTTCGCGCACGCGCAATTCAGCGAGCCGGATACGATCCTGGCCATCTCCGCTCCTGCCGCGGACCTGCCCTATGTGCAGGGTATATGGCATTACGCGCGCGCGGTGGCCTTTGCGGCGAAAGGTGACGCCGACAGCGCGCGGCGTGAAGCAGGCGCAATCGATCGGCTGCGGCAATCCGGCGATTTTGCCGGCCTGACTGAGGCGCTCGTACCGGCGCAAGATGCGTTGCAGATTGCTGGTCATGTGGTTGAGGCGCGTATCGCTCAGGCAGAGGGAGATCCGGCGGGCGCCGCCACGCAAGTCGAGAAGGCCGCGGCGCTGGAGGAGCAGCTTGCCTACATGGAGCCGCCCTACTGGTACTACCCGGTGCGTCAATCGCTCGGTGCAGCGCTGCTGCAGAAGGGTGATCTGGACGGTGCGGAACAGGCGTTCCGCTCCAGCCTGGTGCGCACGCCTAACAATGGGTGGGCGCTTTATGGATTGTCGGAGGTGTACCGGAAGCGCGGCGACACGAAGCGTGTCGCGGCCACCGAAGAGTTGCTGGGCAAAGCGTGGGCCGGGGAGCGGGAGCAGTTGGATCTTTCGAGGTTGTAGGATAGTAGTCATGACCCGCCATTTCTGCGATAGCGCATGACCTGTCGGGTCGCGACTGAACTGATGGGAATGTCCGAATTCCCCGCTTCACCCCGGTGGCCACCCTACCACTCGCTGACTAAAACGCCGATGCCGATTGTTGCCTGGGAGTGGTTATAGTCGAGCAGGCTTTGCCCGTATCCCGAAAACGCCTCGACATAGCCTTTCAGGTGCATGGCCAACGGAAAGGCCCAGCCGGCCCGGATTGCGCCGCGGCCGGTGCGGAAATTGTGCCTGGCGATCAGCGACAACTCGTGTTCTTTCCATCGATACGTTCCGGCCACATCACCGTAACCCATATAGTCGAGTATGTCCGGATTGTCACTGTTGTTCCCAAGCTGTTTCCAGATGCGCGCCACCAGCGTGAAGTTGCCCTGCTCCATACCGATTTGCGCGTAGATGCGGTTCCAGCTGCGCGACAGGCTCAAGGCCTGGCCATTGGACTGGTGTACTACTCCGAGATTAACGAAGCGGGCACGCATGCCCGCGAGCCGGAAATCGACCGGCAAGACGCCCATCAGCTCCGGCTGATAATTGGTGTCCCTGAACGGACTCGATGCCTTTCGGTTATATGCCTGCCAATTGCTTTGCTGCGTGTACCCGAACCACAAGTCAGCCCGTTGCGTCGAGACGTCCTCCAACAGTTTCATCTTGAAGCCCAGCTGATACTTCATCTCGACCCGTGACAAGTTGCCGACCTCGGGCGCCAGTCCCCTAAATGGACTGAAAGGCGCCTCGTTCGGCGATGAACTGTAATTCGCGATCAACAGATAGTTTTCATGATGCGGACGAAAGAGGAACAGGCCCTGTTTGTATGCCGGGTCCAGTTCCCAATGCCGCGCGAGCCGGATCGGCTCTCCTTGCGTGGACGGCGCCGCGCGTTGTTCCGGCGGTGCAGTGTTTTTCCCAAGGACATTCTCGGCAAGCCGGTCAAAGCAGGCAAGTCGCCGCGCAGCATCAACGATATGTGCACAGTCGGACAGCAACAGCGGATGTTCTGACGCGATGGCACTGCCGGTCATTAACAGCAGGAAGCTGTCCAGAGACCGGCGGACGATGGTACGCATTGCTGGAATCCCTGGAAACTGTTTTGTAACGTCTTCTGAACATAGGATGCCCTGCCCACGTCAGCTCCGTGCATCAGCGGTCATCCTGACCAGGCTCAAAGCAGATTCCCGCGGCAGGTTCAACCTGTCGACTGCGCTACTTATGATTACAAGGCATCGGACATCGGATGTCAAAGACCGCGCGGAAATAACAATGCGAAGTGCTGGGAAACAAAAGAGCGACGCGGTTTCAGGAATACGCATGATGATCGTCGGTACGCCCAGCTATTTCGATGCGCGACCGAACCCGACATCGCCGCAGGATCTGTTGAAACACGACTGCATCACACTTCGGTTATCCAGCGGAAGCCTCTAAGCCTGGAGCTGCGAAACGGTGACCGCGACATGCAGGTACGCGTTATTGGTCAGGTCACGTTTAATAGTGCATCCCAGATCGCGAGATACCAGTTTCTCGCCCTTGGCCAGCACTTCGGCGGTTTTTGGTGGAACCGTAAAACGTGCGC
>JAQGMD010000142.1 GCA_028292565.1 Burkholderia sp.
TGCGGTTTGGTTGCGGAGGAAATATCGGGAGCGGGGGTCGCTTAATGATGTTACACGGTTGGCTTGTGAGTTGTGGAGGTCAGGCGAAGTATCGCAACAAGGATAATCGTAGGTTGGGATGCATGTCGCATTTATTTATATCGATACGCATGCCTGCAAGGGGAATGTGGATTAGCCCGACACCTCACCCCCCAATCTGCCTGAACGGGTCCAGCGCAAGATCAATCAACCGCCGCTCGCGCACCACGATTTCCGCTGTCGCCGTCATTCCGTACCGCAGCGGATATTTTTTATCCGCGACCGTGTAATGGTCCCGTGCGAGCATCACGCGCCCTTCGTAAACCGGCTGTTTGGTTTGCGGAGACGGCTTGGTAGCGGGCGAAATATATTCAAGCGTGCCATCGATGAGCCCATAGCGTTGGTAGGCAAACGCATTGAATTTCAATTTCACCGGAAGGCCTTCGCGCAAAAAACCGCGGTCCTGCTCGGCGATGTCGATCTTGAGCACGGGACGCGCATTTTTCGGAGCGATGCCGCCAAGAGGCGTATTGGCCTGAACCTTGTCGCCCGGCTGTGTCGACGTGACATCAGTGATCACACCGTCGACAGGCGCGAGGATCAGCAGAAAATTGTCCTTGTCGATATTTTCAAAACGGATTCTTGCGGCAGCATCGGCAACAAGGCGAGCAGTTTGTACCTGCAACCGCAATTTATCCTCGGTGTTGGCAACCTCCCTTGCAGCAGCCTCATACTGCAAGCGCAATTTGGCAAGCTCCTGGCCGCTGCTCTCGAGTTGAGACCGGGCTTGTCCGAGTTCGACGCCTTGCCGCGCATTCAGTTCTGCCAGTCTCGACTGCGCCACGCGCAAGGCGTTTTCGGCTGCGAGCAAGGCATTCTTCTTGGATTGAACCTGCAATTGGGATACCCCGCCGCCGCCCGGGGACGCGAGCAAGCGCGCGAACTTGTCCGCCTCATCGCGGGCAGCATCGCGAGCGCGACGAGCCTCTTCGAGATTGGTCCGCGCCTCCTGCACTTGCGCCTTCTGTCCCTCCCCCAGCCGGCTCGTGCCTTCAGCGACGCGTTTCTCGTGCTGGTGCTCTTCCAGTTCCATCTGTTGTTTCAGGGTCGCCGCCCTGCGTTCCAGCAGCGCTTTCTTTTCCGGGAATTGCTTCCATTCGCGCTCAGCATCCTCCAGCTTCAGCTGCGCCTCGAGCGCACTGGTGGCAGCTTCGATCGCGCCCCTCGCATTGAGCCTTGCCACCACATCGCCCTTCGATACCGGCTGGCCTTCGGCCATGTAGAGATTGGCGAGCTCGCCGTCGACCGGCGCGTAAAAGCGCCGCACTTCCGATTCCGGCATGAGTGAACCCGGCGCCATCACCATCACGTCCGCGTGCCCGAAAAACGACCAGGCCAGCGCGGATATGACGAGTGCCACCATGGTGAATATAGCGGCCTGCGTAAACCGCCATGGCTCCGCGGTAAGGATAGCTATGCCTTCGGCACTATGATCGCCCAGCGCCTCAGTTAGCGGTCTTAGACTTTCTCTCTTCATCGCTGTCTCCCAGCAGTGCCAGTTTCGCTTTCAGTAGCGAAGGCTCGAGGACGTTGCGCAAGTCGCGCATGGACTTGCGCTGCAGTTCTGTTTCCGCGTTGATCTCGTCGCGTGCCTTGATCCATTCAGGCGGAACATCCGCTTTCAACTGGGTGACGATACGCATGCCCTGTTGCGCGTCCCGACTCGATTCGGAAAGCAAGCGGGATTGCGTGCGGAACTGATCCGAAATCGTGCCCTCGAGCCGCTGCCTTCCTTCAATCGCCCCATTCTCCCGATACTGGCGCCACTGAGCCAGCGCCTGCTTCATCAGCGCCTGCGCCCGCGCCAGCGCCTTGTCCTTGTTCTGGCCAACCTCTTCAGAGACAGCCCGAATGAAATAAATGTCTTCGTCAGGATGCAGCGAACCGTAGAACGACAGGAGCCGTTCATCATATTCCTTGATGACCCGCGCCTTTTGCAGTTCGGCGTATTGATCGACCAGCGATTTCTTGCGCTCCAGCTCCCTGGCAGCCGCATCTGCCCACGATCCCTTGTTCATCTTCTGCAAGCGCTCGAACGCCTGCCGGCTATGCCCTTCCCGCCAATCCGCCGATACCGCCTGATATTCTTGAATGACCTCTGCAGGAGGCAGCCGATTGCTTGCAGCCAGCGTGCGAAACTTTGCCTGGAACGGCGGTGTCGCGAACTTTGCCTTGGCAATAAGCGCAACGAGCGGACCGAGGTTGCGGGCGCGCGCTTCGTTTTCCACCTGCACATACTGGAGCAAATCCTTCCGCACGCTTTCCAGACCCAGCCGCGGATATTTCTCCGCATACTCCTTCAGGACGGCCTCCAGCGCTTCCGGACGGTCCTGCTTCAACTCTGTGTCGATGGAAGCTTTCAGACGGTCGATAGCAGCGAGGTAGACCGCATCATCACTTTGCAGTTTGCGCAGATGACTGAGCGCCTCGGCGTACGGTTCCCGGAACTCCGGAACGATGGATGAAATCCTGTCGAGCGCCCTTTGATGACCGTTGGTATCCTCGTTCCATCGATCGAGCAGGTTCTTTATCGTTACCTCGTCCGCATAGATACGAATCGGCGCATCCACGCCTCCCCTGCCGAGCACAAACTGCTCGATATTGCCGGTCCATTCGAGCTCGCTCACCAGCGACGCCTCGGCGCCGGCCTGTTTCATGCGTGTAAGGACGGCAGCAGCGCGATCGAATTCGCGGGCTTTCAATAAACGCAGCCACTCCGGCAGGTGCGCTTTCAGTATCGCTTCGGTGGCCAGCACCTTGATTTCGGCGTTGTCAGGATTACTTTGCGCGTATAGTCGCGCAACGGCCGCGGCCTGGCCATGCTCGCCGCGCGCGAGAAGATCCTTCAGTTCCCGCTCAGGGGCCCCAGCGCGATAATTGAAAAATGCCGCTATCGCCACCGCTGCTACGAGCAACGTTACGCCCCAGGCCACACGTTTCGGGCTCTTGCGATCCTTATCGGAGAACGCTTCAGACAGCTCGGACATGAACACCGCCAATTTGCTCCTGGGCCGTCGCTTGTCTGCACCATTGGGTCCTTTGGGCGCATCGTCGGCCTGTTTCAGTTCCTCGTTGATTTCCACGTCGTCCTGCTGCGGCGCCTGATCGACGCAGAATATGTCGAGGAAGGAACCCGCGGCGGCAACAAACGTGGTCTTGTCCGCATCGCCGTCGCTTACCGCGACGCTGGGTGCGGAGGGACTTAGTTTGGTCAGCGTAGGATCGGCCTCCACCTCTTCCGTCTGCAGACTCGCCTTGTACACAAAATGATGCCCGCCGAACCCGATCACGCCATCCTCTTCGAGTGGAGCCGCGTGCTCGTCGAGGCGCTTGCCGGCAACGAACGTGCCGTTGGTGCTGCCCAGATCCTCAATGAAAGGTGCGCCGCCTTTCAGGAAGATGTGCGCGTGGCGCCGCGAGAGGTAATTCACCTGATGCGGAAACTCTTCCTTGTAACGCGAGAAGACCTCGTCCGCCTTGCTGATCAGGAATGGGAACTGTGTGACCACCACCGGCTGCAGCCCAAGGTCGCTGCGCTCCGGCGTCAGTGTCAGGCTGACAAGCTTCGCGCCGCGTCCGGGAGTCCGCACCCGTGCGCCCAATTGAACCCGATAGCACAATGCTTTTCCAAAACAAACCTCGTCGCCGTCGTTCAGCCGGGCGGTCTTCTGCCGCACTTCGACGCCATTCACCGACGTGCCGTTCTTGCTGCCGAGGTCTGCGAGATAGACGGCGCCCGACTCGAAGAAGATACGCGCGTGCCGGCGTGAAAGGTCGGCGGTGACCGCCGGCGCATACGTTTCGAAAGGAGGTTCGCTGCGGCCGATGGCGAACAGGCTCTCCTCAATGCGGATATCGCCCAGCTCGGGATGCGTGAGCGGCTTGAGTACGATAGCGCACTCGGTGAAATCGCCTGGTCCCTGATCAGCTGCGGGTTGCATCTGCGCGACCAGGCCGTCGTCGGGAACGATGGAGGCGTGCGTCATTTGCCTGCATCGCTGACTTCCACGGCCGGCCAGCCTCCGCCGAGCGCCTTGTAGAGCGTCACCGTGTCCGAAAGAATCTGCTGGTGGTTCGCCAGCATTGCCAGTTGCGCCGCCAATAGCGAGCGCTCGGTCTCGAATACCTCCAGCTGCGAAACGATGCCTTCCCTGACTTGCCGTTCCGTCTGCGCGGCAACCACCTGCAAATGATCGATCTGCTGCTGCAGTTCAGTCCGCTGTTTTTTATGCGCATCGAGATTGACGAGCGCGTTCTCGACCTCCTCAAAAGCCGCGATGACCGTACGCCGATACTCCTGCTCGACGACCTGGGTTTGCGCCTCGGTTGTTTTAACGCGTGCCTTCACACTCGGGTCCAGCAACGGAATGTTAATGCTCGGCAGCAGACCGAACGTGAAACTCTTCAGCAAATCGGTGAGGGCGAAACTTGATGTTCCTCCGCGCCCGGTCAGGCTGATTGAAGGCAGTTGCGCAAGCTTTGCCTGTCCTACCAGGTTATACCCCTCCAACACACGATACTCTGCGGCCACGATGTCAGGCCTGCGCTTGAGCAGATCGGACGGCAAACCGGCCGGTACGACCGGAAGCCGCACCCGGTCCTGCAGGCGGGAGCCGGGCACTTTGAAATCCCCTGCCGGTATGCCCATCAGGGTGGCAAGCGCATTGCCCGCAAGGCCGCGCGACCGTTGCAGTTCCAGCAGCTCGGTGGTGAGCCGGTTGATTTCGGCGCGCTGTTGCAGCACCCGTGTGTTCGGCACCAGGCCACTCGCGTACATGGCCTCGAAGATTGCCAGTATCTGCCGATTCTTGACGACCGCTCGTTCCTGCTGCTCGATCTGCTCGTCAAATTGCAGTATCTGGAAATAGGTGGTCGATACGTTCGACACCAGCGTCAGGTATCCGGCCCGCCAGTCCGCTTCGGAAGCCTGGTACGCCGCGGTCTGCGCCTGCACGCCCTTCTCGACTTTGCCCCAGACATCGATATCCCAGTTAACCTGGGTACCCAGGTTGAATGACTTGGAGAACTTCTGCCCGGTGCTTTTTTCGAAGCTGGCGCCCGCGCCCAGATCGAGACTCGGCAAGGCACCCGCCCGGGCTTCTCCGATCTGAGTCCGCGCGACCCCGATACGGGCAGCGAGAACCTTTACGTCAAAGTTGCCTGCGATCGCCTTGGTGACGAGGCTGTCGAGATAAGGATCGCGGAATTCAGTCCACCACTCGGGAGAGATGGTTTCCGACGCCGATACCGTGGGCTGCGAATAACTCGTTTTGATCGGCGCTTCGGGACGCCGGTAATCCGGCATACTGACGTCGGCGCAACCGCATAGCACGATCGCGACAACCCCGGCGATTACAAATGGTTGAGTGTTATACATGTCACACCTGTAGCGGGCACACGACGCGGCTCGCGGTTTACCTCATGGCGGATGCCGTCGTCCATACCCTCGATTCGACAAACACATTGAACAAGCCGGCATCGAGATGCCCGGACCGGCACTCCATTTCGATCAGGTCTAGCGCCTGTTCGACAGGCAGGGCCTTCTTGTACGGGCGGTCACCAGCGGTGAGCGCATCGTAGATGTCGCATATAGTCAGAATCCGCGTTTGCATACTGATCTGGGCGCCTCGCAAGACCATCGGATAGCCCGAGCCGTCGAGCTTCTCGTGATGCCCATGCGCTATCGACGGAACGCCGGCAAGGTCGCGGGTCCATGGAATCAATATCAGGAACGAATAGGAATCCGCCACATGCGACTCGATTTGCCGCCGCTCTTCCGGTGTCA
>JAQGMD010000151.1 GCA_028292565.1 Burkholderia sp.
GTCCGCGTTCGACCTGAAGCAGGTGATCGAGGATGCGGTGGCTGCGACCAGCCAGCTGTTCAGGGAGAAGAATGTTCGGCTCGAGGTTCTTTTGCCGCGCGTGTCGTCGCAGGTCGTTGCCGACCGCGACCGGTTGATGCAGGTATTGCTGAACTTATTGTCGAATGCGGTGAAATTCTGCGACACGAAGAACGGCCGGGTTGATGTGAACCTCGATGTGGCGGGTGAACGATTGCAGGTGACGGTGAGCGACAACGGCCCGGGTGTGCCGGCGCAGGATCGCGAACGCATCTTTGAAAAATTCCGTCAGGGGAGCGGTGTGCTGACCGGAAAACCGCAAGGTACCGGACTCGGACTGCCGATCAGCCGCGAGATCATCAGTCATTTCGGTGGCGTGCTGAGTCTGGATAGCAGGCATGGCGAAGGGGCAAGCTTTGTGTTTACCTTGCCGGCTGCAACCGAGCGGGAGGAGGCTTGATGATGCAAAGAATCCTGATCGTCGACGACGAACCGAATATCGTCCTCTCGCTGGAATTCCTGATGGAGCAAAGCGGCTATGAGGTCGCGATTGCGCGCGACGGCGAGGAGGCGCTGGTGCAAATGGAGGCGTTTCGCCCGGACCTGGTGCTGCTCGACGTCATGCTGCCGCTGCGCAGCGGTTTTGAAGTGTGTCAGAAGATCCGCGAGAACCGCGGCTGGGATCGCGTGAAAGTGGTCATGCTGTCGGCGAAGGGTCGTGATCTCGACACGAGCAAAGGCCTTGCGCTCGGCGCCGACGCCTACATCACCAAGCCGTTCTCGACCAAGGATCTGATTGAAGAGGTGCGGGCGTTGCTCGCGCGTCCCGAATGATGTCCTCCAGAGTCCGCTTCGCCTTTATTCTGGCCCTGCTGTTTGCATCGGTGGCAGCAGCGACGGCAGTATGTGCTTCGATCTTTTTGCTCAATGTGGATGAGACACAACGCACTGTGCTGCTCATCGCTTATGCATCGCTGCTGCTCCTGGCGCTCGGCGCCGGACTGCATGCACTTTATCGCGCTTATATCCAGCCGATCGAGCGACTCGGTGAGGATGCGGTGCTGCTCGCTGCGAATCCGGGTCATCGCGTTGCAGTCGATGGCGCACGCGAAATACGCGATCTGGCCGGCAAGTTCAATGCGCTTGCGGCTTCCTGTCAGGAGCTGCGCGACGATGTACAAGAGAGAGTCGGCGCTGCGAGCCGGGCGCTGGCCGAGGAGAAAGACCGGCTCGCCGCGTTGATGTCCGAGCTCACGCTCAGTGTATTGGTCTGCAATATCGAGGGTCGCATCCTGTTGTATAACGAGCGCGCCCGTCAATTGCTTGAAGATGGTCATGCGGCCGGATCGGCAATCGGACTGGGACGTTCAGTGTTCAGCGCAATCGAGCGCGGCCTGATCGTGCATGCGTTGGAACAAGTTCAACACGAACTGCAAACGGGCGACACTGCGCGGCCGGTATCGGGCTTTCTCGCCACGCTGGCAGCGGGTCGGATGGTCCGCGGGCAAATGGCTCCGGTACTGGATGCGGGTCATGCGCTGGCGGGATTTGTGCTCACGCTGGAAGACGTCAGCCACAGCATGAAGGCCGATACCCGTCGCGATGCGCTGCTGCAGTCGCTGACTGAGGCGTCGCGCGGCGCCTTGGCGAATATCCGCGCAGCGGCGGAAGCAATGCGGAATTTTCCGGACATGGGCAGCGCTAAGCGGGCTGCGTTCGCCGCTGTGATCGATGAAGAATCCTTGCGCCTGTCGCAGCAGATCGACCGGGCCACGCGTGAGCGTGCGGACAGCCAATGGCAACTGGAAGAAATGCGCGGTGCGGACCTCGTCTCGCTGTTGCGGCGTCGTATCCACACCGCCAAGCTGCATGCGATCGCAGATGAGATTGACGAGTCGATCTGGCTAAGGGTGGACAGCTATTCGATCACGCAGGCGCTGGCACATCTGGTGCAGAGGGTTGCGGCGGAAGCGGGCGTACAAGAGCTGGGACTGCGCCTGCAGCGCGCTGGCCGCCTGGCTTGCCTCGACCTCACGTGGAGCGGAGGGCCGTTGCCGACCGACACCCTGCGATCCTGGGAAAACACCCCGATGCAGCTCGCGGCAGGGGCGGCCCCGACGTTGCGCGCGGTGGTGATGCGTCATGGGGGCGAGTCCTTGTATCGACATGCGCAGGGTGAGTCCATGTATCGGCTGCTGTTGCCTCTCTCGGAACCACAAGCTGCAATCCACGTCCCGGCGGGCCCACCGGGCCGGCCCGAATTTTACGATTTCGATCTGTTTCACCAGCCGGGACAGAACCGTGAACTCGATCAGTCACCCTTGTCCCAGCTGAGCTACACGGTCTTCGACACCGAGACCACCGGGCTGCAACCTGCGACTGACGAAATCATCTCAATCGGCGCGGTGCGTATCGTGAACGGCCGGCTCTTGCAACAGGAGACCTTTGACCGGCTAATCAAACCGCGTGGTGCGATCAGTGCCGAGTCGACGGCAATCCATGGCGTCACCAATACGATGGTGGCTGGCCAGCCGCCTATAGAGAATGTGATGCCGCAGTTCTATCGCTTCGTCGAGGACTCGGTGCTGATTGCGCACAACGCCGCGTTCGACATGCGCTTCCTGCAGGTGCAGGAGGCGCGCACCGGCGTAAGCTTCACGCAGCCGGTACTCGACACGCTGTTGCTGTCGCAGGTGATCCATCCTCATCAGGAACCACACACGCTCGAAGCGATTGCGGCGCGTCTTGGCGTGACGGTGATCGGCCGCCACACCGCGCTGGGTGATGCGATCGTGACGGGCGAGGTGTTTTTAAAGATGATTCCGCTGCTGGCCGCGAAGGGCATATACACCCTGAAAGAGGCGCGTGACGCCGCCCGGCAGACGCTTTATGCGCGCATCGAGTATTGAGGCTATGGAGCCCGGGTTCACCGATCGTGAGGTTCAATCCGTGTGCCGCAGCATCGGGGACGCGGCTGACCAGGTCGGGCTGGCGAAGGCTGCCGAAAAAATCCGTGCAGTGGTTCTTTGCATGATCGAGGAGGCGCCCGCGGAAGTGCTTACCCGACTTATTTCTTCACTGAATGACGCATTGACACGGCGCGTGATCGAACTGGCTTGCGCGGGCACGCAGCTGGATCATATGCGCTGGTGCTGGATCTCGTTTGGCAGCGAAGGTCGACAGGAGCAGACGCTGTCGAGTGACCAGGACAATGGTATTGTGTTCGCATCGACTCCAGGCGAAGCCGGTGCCTTGCGGGAAAAGCTGCTTCCGCTGGCATTACGCATTAATGAAACGCTCGATGCCTGCGGCTTTCCACTATGCGCCGGGCAAGTGATGGCAAGCAATCCGCAGTGGTGTCTAAGCCAGCATGAGTGGGAGGTTCGATTTGCGAACTGGATCATGGACGGCGACCCGCCAGCGCTGCTGAATGCGTCCATCTTTTTTGACCTTCGTCCGCTGTATGGAACGTATGAGCTTGCGGAGGCACTCAGGGAATTTCTGGTACTGCATGCCCCGGACAATCCGGGCTTTCTTTTTCAGATGAGCGCCAACGCATTGCGTCGTGCGCCGCCACTCGGACTGCTGCGCAATTTCGTTATCGAAAAAAATGGTGAATTTATTGGCACGATCGACCTCAAACTGAACGCGGCCACATTATTCATTGATGCAGCGCGCATTTACGGACTCGCATGTGGAGCCCGAGTCGGCAATTCTGCGCAGCGGCTTCGACTGGCGGCGGACGCGCATCGGTGGGCGACGCGCGAAGTGGAAGGCTGGGTTCAGGCGTTCCACTTTATCCAGACGATGCGGCTGGAGCAGCAGCGACGCTCGTATATGTCAGGAGGGTCGATGCATAACCATGTCGAGCCGGATCGGCTGGATCCGACCGCACGGCGGGGTTTGCTGGACGCGTTGCGTCAGGCGCGATCGCTGCAGAGGAAACTGGCGACCGATTATCCGGGTAGCGGTTAACCGGTAAGAGAATGGCAAGAACCGGGCTCGTTGCGGTTTTTGCATTTCAATTCATCAATACAGGAAATATTCGTTGCCGCATAGAACTAATATTGGGACACGGCAACTAAGCTTCCATTGGAGGCGATGATGAACGAGCGAACATTTAGTAGTTTTGAAACGGCAACCACGTTTGCCATTTTGATGAAAAAGCTGTGCGGCAACGAGCCGACCGTAGTGCAACTCGGTGCCGAATGGGTGGTCCGGCCCGGATTTGGCCAGAAAACCATTGTGGAAGTGACCGAAGCGCTGCTGCGTCAAGTTAATAAGTAGCAGGACTTACCGGTAAGGCGCCGCGCAGGGATAAGTTGGGCAATTTGGCGGCCGTCGCGGGATGCGGTGCAAGGCGTGAGGAGGAGCCATAGCGAGCTATGGCGACGACGAGCAACGCAGCAACGCGCCCGCTACGG
>JAQGMD010000153.1 GCA_028292565.1 Burkholderia sp.
ATTCCAGGGTCTTGCCTTCGTACGGCGTGGTGTCCTTCACCGGACGGGTGTCGACCAGCGAACCCGGGAGGAATGAACGTATGCCGTTGGTCAGGACGGTCAGGCCACCTTTGACCTTGCCGTTGACGGTACCGGTCACGATTTCGCCGGACTCCATCGCTTTTTCCAGCGAGAGCCACGATGCGAGACGCTTGGCCTTGTCGCGCGACAGGATAGTGTCGCCAAAGCCATTTTCGAGCGATTCAATCGCGACGGAAATGAAATCACCCACATTGACTTCGAGTTCGCCATTGTCGTTCTTGAACTCTTCGATGGGGATGAAGGCTTCGGATTTCAGGCCTGCGTTGACGATCACGAAATTGTGGTCGAGACGAACGACTTCAGCCGAAATCACTTCACCGGAACGCATATCCTGACGCGACAGCGATTCCTCAAAGAGAGCGGCAAAACTTTCCATACCAGATGCGGGGGATGCAGAAGCTGTAGACATAGATTTAAACGGAGTTAGCCAACATTAGTCGCGTGTCTCCATACGATTAATACTGGGTTAGGTTTATCAACACCCGACTCGGCCTTGCGCCTGATCGGACACCAATCACACTTCAGAAACAGGCACGTCAATAACAGATAAGTCGTGCTCATGCATGTTTCTTTACGGTTGCGTACCAGCGAAGCACCTGATCGACCGCCTCATCGGCTGTCATATCGGACGTATCCAGCAAGTACGCCCCTTCTGCAGGCTTGAGCGGCGCAATCGCACGATCAGAGTCTCGTGCATCGCGCTCTCTCAAATCTTTGAGAAGGTCTTGCATATTAGCAGAAAAACCCTTGTCAATCAATTGCTTATATCGTCTTTGCGCGCGCGCCTCGACACTCGCGGTCAGGAACACTTTCAATTGTGCATCGGGAAAGATGACGGTACCCATGTCGCGGCCGTCGGCCACCAGGCCCGGCTCGGTACGAAAACCATGTTGGAGGCCGACCAATGCATGCCGGACCGATGGCAGTGCGGCGATTTTTGATGCAGTATTGCCAACTTCTTCGGCACGGATAGCGGACGTGACGTTTTCGTTTGCCAGCGAGATCTCGCCGCCGGCGAACTTGCACAGCAGGCCTTCGGCCAGTTTCGCCAGCGCATGCTCGTCATTCAACGGAACCTGGCGGCGCAGTGCCGACAAAGCGGTGAGCCGGTACAACGCACCTGAATCAAGGAAGTGAAAGCCGAGGCGCGTGGCAACCCGATGGGCAACGGTGCCTTTGCCGGAAGCGGTCGGGCCGTCAATCGCGATCACCGGAATGGTCGATGTATTCATTAATGAGATATTAGTGGAGTATCAAAAGCGATGCACAGCCCGCCCATGCGGGCATGCGAGAGCGGTTCACAGAAGCTTGTTTTGCGCAACTTTTGTGAACGCACTGAAATAGTCGGGGAAAGTCTTGGCCACGCATTTCGGATCATTGATGCGGATCCGGTTGCCTTTGCGCGCCGCGCCATCCAGCGATGCCAGCGAAAAGCACATGGCCATCCGGTGATCGTCGTACGTATCGATCGCAGCGGTCGCGATTTGTGCCGGCGGCGTAACGCGCAGATAATCGGCGCCCTCTTCCACTTCGGCGCCCAATTTGCGTAATTCCGTTGCCATTGCGGCAATACGGTCTGTTTCCTTCACTCTCCAGCTGCCGATATTGCGCAGGGTGCTCGGACCGTCCGCATACAGGGCCGCAACAGCGATGGTCATCGCCGCGTCGGGGATATGATTGAAATCGGCATCGATCGCCTTCAGCACGCCATTTGATGTCGCTTCTATCCAGTTATCACCCATTGTGATGCTCGCGCCCATTTGCTCGAGCGCTTCGACGAAACGCACGTCGCCCTGGATGCTGTCCCTGCCGACGCCTTCGACCCGTACCGGCCCGCCGGCAATGGCGCCTGCCGCCAGGAAGTACGACGCCGATGAGGCATCACCTTCTACATGAATCGATCCGGGGCTGGTGTAATGCTGTCCGACCGGCACGGTAAACGATTGCCAGCCATTACGTTCAACCACCACGCCAAATCGGCGCATCAGGTTGAGGGTGATTTCTATGTACGGCTTGGAAATCAGGTCACCGACCACATCAATGGTCACCGCCTCGTCCCTGGCCATCAGCGGCGCCGCCATCAGCAATGCAGTCAGGAACTGGCTCGATACATTGCCCCGCACCTGCATGCGATGCGACTGGATCATGCCACGCCGGATGTGCAGCGGCGGAAAGCCGGCCTCACCGGTATATTCGATACGGGTGCCGATGGCGTTCATCGCGTCGACCAGATCCCCGATCGGGCGTTCATGCATGCGCGCTACGCCGTGCAAGGTGTAGTCGCCACCGATGACCGCCAACGCAGCGGTAAGAGGCCTGATTGCCGTACCGGCGTTGCCCATGAACAGGTCGGCCTGATGCACGGGCAGCACCCCGCCGGTGCCGTGGACGACGCACTCCTGCGTCGCGCCAACTTGCTCCCACTTAACGCCGAGCTTTTGCAATGCCATCAGCATCACGTGCGTATCGTCAGATGCAAGCAGGTCGAAAATCCGCGTGGTGCCTTTGGCAAGCGCCGCAAGAAGCAAGGTGCGGTTGGAGATGCTCTTCGAACCCGGCAGCCGCACGGTGCCCTGAGCACGTGCGGCGGGTTGCAGGTCAAGAGTATGAGGATAGTGTTGTTTCATCAGTCGCCGCCTTGCTTGCTCGGCCGCTCGGCAGCCTCGATAGTGCGAACCCAGTTCTGTCGTGCCTGCTGGCCATTGGTGTAAACCGTTTCCAGCGCTGCGCCATCGGATGCCGCCAGCATGCTGCGCAGGCTTCCCAATTGCGCCATGTACGCATCCAGTTCAAGCAGCAAGGCTTCCTGGTTGGCCAGCGAAATATCGCGCCACATCTCCGGGGAAGAACCGGCAATTCGCGTGAAATCGCGAAATCCGCTGGCGGCATACTGGAACAAGAGGCCGGCATGCGGCTTTTTGGCGATATCGTCGACCAGTGCGTAGGCGAGCAAATGCGGAAGATGGCTGACCGCGGCGAACACGCGATCATGCTCTTGCGGCGTCAGCTTGTGGATGATTGCGCCGCATTGCTCCCATGCACCGGCAACTCTGGCTACATTCTCGACAGAGTTTTCCGGTAAAGGTGCGAGGACCACTTTCTTGCCGACATAGAGATCGACGATCGCCGCCTCCGGGCCGTTCGATTCCCGCCCCGCGATAGGATGGCCTGGCACGAACTGCCCGACCTTATCTCCCAACGCCTTGCGGGCCGCTGCAACCACATCGGACTTGGTACTGCCGGCGTCGGTTACAACTGTGCCGGGCTGCAAATGGGGCTTGATCGAAGCAAGTATTGCTTCGGTTTGCGCCACCGGTGCGGCGATCAGCACCAGGTCGGCATCCTGCACAGCGTCTGCTACGGAAGTACTCATCACATCGATGATGCCAAGTTCCCGTGCGCGCGCCAGCGATGCGGCGCTCCGGCCGACACCTGCGACCTGGCGCACCATGCCGGCTTGCTTGAGCGCGAGCGCGAACGAGCCACCGATCAGTCCGACACCGAAAATTGTGATCTTGTTAAACACGGGATCAGGCCAATGCGTTTTTCAGCGCTGCGATGAACGTTTCATTTTCTTCGGGCAAACCGATCGACACGCGCAGCCACTGCGGCAAACCGTAACTGCCGACGGGACGCACGATCACGCCCTGCTTCAGCAGCGCGATATTCACCCGCGCGCCGGCGCCATCGTCGTTGCCGACTTTGAACAGCACGAAGTTGCCATACGATGGCACGTATTCGAGGCCCATCCCTTCGAACGCCCTGGTCAACTGACGGTAGCCGTCCGCATTCACCTTCGCGCTCTTCTCGAGGAACTCGCGGTCGTGCAATGCGGCTACCGCGGCAGCCTGCGCCAGCGAGTTCACGTTAAACGGCTGGCGTATACGATTCAGCAAGTCTGTGATTCCCGGCTGCGCGATCCCCAGGCCGATTCGCAAACCAGCCAGGCCATAGGCCTTCGACAAGGTTCGGGAGACCAGCAGGTTCGGATATTTCCTGACCCAGGCGATGGAGTCGTACTGCAGCTCGGGTGCGAGATATTCGTTGTAGGCCTCGTCCAGCACCACCACCACATTGGAAGGCACCGCTTTCAGGAACGCTTCGATTTCCTGCGCAGGAAGGTAGGTGCCCGTCGGATTGTTCGGATTGGCAATGAAAACCAGCCGCGTATCCGCAGTGATCGCTTTTGCCATCGCACTCAGGTCATGGCCGAACTTCTGGGCCGGAACCTCGATTCCGCGAGCGCCGATTGCCTGGGTGGCTAGTGGGTAGACGGCGAACGAGTATTGCGCATAGATGACCTCCTGCTGCGGCTGCACGAACGCATGCGCGGCCAGCTCCAGGATGTCGTTGCTGCCATTGCCCAGTGTGATCCATTCCGCCGGCACGCCATATTTTGCAGTGACCGCCGCTTTCAGCTCGAAGCCGTTCGAATCCGGATATCGGCCTATGTCGGCAGCCGCTTTCAGCATCGCCTGCCTGGCCGACTCGGGCATGCCGAGCGGATTTTCATTTGAGGCGAGTTTGATGATTTTTGCTTCGTCGAGGCCGAATTCGCGCGCGACTTCGGAGATCGGTTTGCCGCCCTGGTAGGGAGCGATGGCCCGGACATAATCGGGTCCGAATTGACTAGACATAATCGCTTTCAATTAGTTGACGTTCATTTCATGCGGTCAGGCGCGGTCGGCGAGCTTTCGCTGCCCCGCGCGAAGTAACCCGCTCAATACAATTAGCTCGACGGGTAGGAGCCCAGGACCTTGAAGAACGCGGCGTTCTCTTTCAGCTCGGCCAGCGCCTTCGACACCTTTCCATCCTGCAGATGGCCCTCGATATCGACATAGAAATAATATTCCCATGTACCCATGCGGGCCGGGCGCGATTCGAAACGCGTCATCGATACACTGTGCTTGGCAAGCGGCGCCAGCAGGTTGTACACCGCCCCAGCCTTGTTCGGAACCGACAACACCAGCGACGTCTGGTCCTTACCGCTTGGGCTCGTGTGGAGGCAACCGACCACGGCAAACCGGGTGCGGTTATGCGGATCGTCCTGCACATGGGCTTTTACCACCTGCAGGTTGTACTTCTGCCCCGCGAACTCACCGGCGATCGCGGCGGCCGCCGGGTCTTCACTTGCGATGCGCGCTGCTTCGCCATTGGAAGCAACCGCCTGCCGCTCAATGTTGGGATAGTTCTGGTTCAGCCAGGTCTGGCATTGCGCAAGAGCTTGCGAATGCGCGCAGATCCGGGTTACGCCGTCCATGGCGCCGTTCTTTGTCATCAGACTATGATGGACCGGGATCGATACTTCGCCGCTGATCGCCAACGTCGTTTGCAGCAACAGGTCGAGTGTACGATTGACCGCGCCTTCCGACGAATTTTCGACCGGCACCACACCGAAATCGGCGGTGCCCGCCTCCGCGGCGCGGAACACTTCGTCGATCGACGCGCATGGCAGCCCTTCCACCGCCTGTCCGAACTGGAGGTAGACCGCCTGTTCGCTATAGGTGCCGACCGGTCCGAGATACGCTACCGTCACGCGCTTTTCCAGCGCGCGGCACGCCGACATGATTTCACGGAATATGGTTTGCACATCGGCGCTGTGCAGCGGACCCGGGTTGCGCTGCGCGACGCTGGCGAGCACTTGTGCTTCGCGCTCAGGCCGGAATACCGGCGCGTTGGTCTCGGCTTTGACGTGTCCGACTTCTTGCGCGACCCGCGCGCGGCGATTCAGCAGATCGAGGATCTGCGCGTCGATAGCGTCGATCTGTTCACGTAAGGGTTTGAGTTTGCTTTCCATCTTGTGACTTTATAATTTTTCCCCGTCCTTCCCTTTGTCTCGACAAGCGCGGGAAGGAATGCGCCTCTACCACTGGTCTGTTTCAGCCGTGCGTCTTCTCGAACTCTTTCAGGTACTCGACCAATACCTGCACGCCTTCGATTGGCATCGCGTTATAAATCGACGCCCGCATGCCACCGACCGACTTGTGTCCCTTGAGCTGCAGCAGCCCGCGCTCATTCGCTCCCGCCAGGAACGCGTCGTTCAAGGATTCGTCGCTGAGGTAGAACGGAACATTCATTCGTGAGCGGCAGTCTTTCGCGATCTTGTTGCTGTAGAAATCGGTCGAATCCAGATAGCCGTACAAAAGTGCCGCTTTTGCGATATTGCGTTGCTCCATCGCGGCGACCCCGCCCTGCTTCTTCAGCCACTGGAATACCAGGCCCGCGATATAAATACCATAGGTAGGCGGCGTGTTGTACATCGAATCATTTTCCGCGACGAGCTTCCAGTCGAAAGCGGACGGGCAAATCGGCAACGCGTGGCCGATCAGGTCTTCGCGCACCACCACTACCGTAACGCCGGCAGGGCCGATGTTCTTCTGTGCGCCGCCGTAAATCACGCCGTACTTCGAAACATCCACCTGCCGCGACAAGATATGCGAAGACATGTCGGCGACGATCGGCGCATTGTTGGTCTCTGCGCTGACATCCGGCGTGAAATGAAACTCGACACCATCGATGGTTTCATTGGTGCAGAGATGGACATACGCCGCATCCTTCGACAGCTTCCATGTATCCCGTGGCGGGATAGTATGGAATTTGCCCTCTTCGGAAGAAGCAGCCACGTTGACCGTGCTGTACTTTTTCGCTTCCTTGATCGACTTGGCCGACCACGATCCGGTCTTGATGAAATCGATCACCGCCGGCTGCGACTTCCTGCCCAGCAGATTCAGCGGCACGATCGCATTTTCGCCTATGCCGCCGCCTTGCAAAAACAGTACCTTGTAATTGGCGGGCACGCCCATCAATTCGCGGAAATCGCGCACGGCAGCTTCATAAATCGAGATGAATTCCTTGCCGCGATGGCTCATCTCCATCACCGACATGCCACTGCCATGCCAATCGAGCATTTCCTCGGCGGCTAGCTTGAGCACCTCTTGCGGCAGGACTGCCGGCCCGGCGGAAAAGTTATATACGCGACTCACTGGTCCTCCGCTCCGCCGCTTTCTTCTTCGGCATCGGCCTCAGCGATGCGCTCCTCGACGTCAGTTTCGACGATGCGCTGCAATCCGCTCAACTTGGTGCCGTCTTCGACCGCAATCAACGTCACGCCTTGCGTGGCGCGGCCCATTTCACGAATTTCGGAGACACGGGTACGGATCAATACGCCGCCGGTGGTAATCAGCATGATTTCATCGCTCGGCTCGACCAGGGTGGCAGCCACGACTTTGCCGTTACGTTCGCTGGTCTGGATGGCAATCATGCCTTTCGTACCGCGTCCGTGACGGGTGTATTCCGTGATTGGCGTGCGTTTGCCGTAGCCGTTTTGCGTCGCCGTCAACACCGATTGCTGCTCATTCTCGGCGACCAGCAACGCGATTACCTGCTGCCCTTCTTCGAGGTTCATACCGCGTACGCCGCGTGCGTTACGGCCCATCGGACGTACGTCGTTTTCATCAAAGCGCACCGCTTTACCCGAATCGGAGAACAGCATCACGTCATGCTTGCCGTCGGTAAGCGCTGCTCCGATCAGGAAATCGCCTTCATCCAGGTCTACCGCGATGATGCCGGCCTTGCGTGGATTACTGAAGTCGGTCAACGGCGTCTTCTTCACGGTACCAAGGCTGGTCGACATAAAGACGTAACGGTCTTCCGGGAAGGTGCGGTTTTCACCGGACAACGGCAGAACCACCGTAATCTTTTCGCCATCCTGCAGCGGGAACATGTTGACGATCGGCTTGCCGCGCGAGTTGCGCGAACCTTGCGGCACTTCCCAGACCTTGAGCCAGTACATCCGGCCGCGGTTGGAGAAGCAGAGTATGTAGTCATGCGTATTGGCGATGAAGAGCTGGTCGATCCAGTCGTCTTCCTTGGTCGCCATCGCCTGCTTGCCGCGTCCGCCGCGTTTTTGCGCGCGGTATTCGGACACCGGCTGCGACTTCATGTAACCGGTGTGCGACAAGGTCACGACCATGTCCTGCGGCGTGATCAGGTCTTCGGTGCCTAGGTCGGTCGGATTCAATTCGATGTACGAACGGCGCGCGTCTTTTGCGCCTTCGCCGTACTCGTTTTTCGCCGCGTTCAGCTCATCGGTGATGATGGCGGTGACGCGCTCCGGCTTTGACAGGATGTCCAGCAGGTCGGCGATCTGCGACATCACTTCCCGATACTCGTTGACGATCTTGTCCTGCTCGAGACCGGTCAATCGTTGCAAGCGCATTTGCAGAATTTCCTGCGCCTGGTTGTCGGAGAGTTTGTACATGCCGTCAGGCTGGATACCGTAATGCTTGGGCAGGCTCTCCGGACGGAACGCCTCGATACCACCCGCGTTCTCCGCGCCGGTACGGGCCAGCATTTCACGCACCAGGGACGAATCCCAGGAGCGCGCCATCAATTCAGACTTCGCGATCGGCGGCGTCGGTGCAGCCTTGATGAGCGCGATGAAATCGTCGATGTTGGCGAGTGCAACCGCCAGGCCTTCCAATACGTGGCCACGTTCGCGCGCCTTGCGCAGTTCAAACACGGTACGGCGCGTGACAACTTCACGGCGATGCGACAGGAAGCAGGAAAGCATCTGCTTCAAGTTCAGCAGCTTCGGCTGGCCGTCGACCAACGCGACCATGTTCATGCCGAACGTATCCTGCAGCTGCGTTTGCTTGTACAGGTTGTTGAGTACGACTTCCGGCACTTCACCGCGCTTTAATTCGATTACCACGCGCATGCCGGATTTATCCGACTCGTCACGGATGTCGGAGATCCCGTCCAGCTTCTTGTCGCGCACCAGTTCCGCGATGCGTTCCAGCAGCGACTTCTTGTTCACCTGGTACGGCAGCTCGTCGACGATGATGGAACTGCGATTGCCTTTATCGATCTCTTCGAAGTGCG
>JAQGMD010000158.1 GCA_028292565.1 Burkholderia sp.
AAAAGCGCTGTTGCGCGTTCATGCTCGCAGCTTTCGCTGGTGGGTAAATCGAGCGACCGCAGATGTGGCGAAAAAGTTACCTTTTTGCTACTTTTGTTAACATAGATGCAACTTCCATGTATGATTAAGTGTCAGAAAGGCAACTTATCATGCGAACCCATCCCTGCACCGGCAGCACATACACCGTCGGCTTCACGCTGGTCGAAGCGATGATCACCGTCGCCGTTCTGGCGCTGCTGGCATCGATGGCATTGCCGTCGTACCGCGACTATGTGGTCCGCGCACGACTCGAAGAAGCGCCGGTAGAGTTGTCGAGAATCGCGGTCACGCTCGAGCAGTTCTATCAGGACAACTTGCGATACGGCACCGGCACCGCCTGCCCGGCCGCCGCGCCGGCCAATGCCAGCTTCCAATACGCGTGCAGCTTCGGCACCGGCGGCCAAACCTATCAAGTCAGCGCCACCGGCATTGCCGCGAGCGGCACCGCCGGCTTCGGCTATGCGCTCAACCAGACCGGCCAGCGCACCACCACGCGCCCAACCAGCTGGGGCGGCAACATGACCGGCTGTTGGCTCACGCAAAAAGGGGGCAACTGTTAAAGCCGGCTCGTGAACAGGGGGTCACACTGATCGAAGCGATTGTCGCCATGACGATCCTGGCGGTGGTGCTCGGCGCCGCGGTGCCGAACTTTTCGACGTTGCTCGCGAACCTGCGGATTCAGGCAGCGGCCGACCAGACGGTGCACGCCTTGCGCCAGGCCCGGCACGAAGCGCTCCGCGCCAATGCCACCGCCCGACTGTCGCTGGTCGACAACCTCGGCGCACACTGCGCATTGACCAGCGCCGGGACCTACCTGATCATCAGCCGCGAGAGCCCGGCCGCCCAATGCGATGCCGGCGACGCCGACAACACGCCGCACATCATCGGCGTAGTGGCCCCGGCGGCAGCGCCAACCGGGCGTCGCTGGCGGCACAGGACGGCGCTGGCAATCCGCGCACCACCGTCGCGTTCGACGGCTTGGGCAGGGTCATCACCGCCGACGACTGGATCAGTCGGATCGACATCGACATGCCATCGCGCGCCGAGCGCCGGCCGCTCCGGGTGCAGATCGCGCCCGGCGGCGACGTCCGTCTGTGTGACCCGGCCATTACTACCACCACCGACCTACGCAAATGCTGATCATGCGCGCCCCGACCGTCCCTCCACTGCCGCATCGCCCGTCCCAGCGCGGCGTCGTGCTGATCGAAGCATTGGTCAGCATCCTGCTGTTTTCGTTGGCGCTGCTCGGCCTGATCACGCTGCAGGCGACGCTGATCACCGCCACCCAGGACGCCAAGTACCGGGCCGACGCCGCGTTCATGGCCGATCAACTGATCGGCACCATCTGGGCCGACCGGCGCGGCAACCTGGACGCGTATGCGCATCGCACCGGCGGCAGCGACTGCCCGTTCGACGGCCGCGCATCGTCGAACGCGAACGTCACCAGCTGGCTCGGCGCGCGCGGCACCGCCGGCACCGTGCTCGATACGCTGCCGCACGCCGCCAACGGCCAGCAAATCCTGATCGGCGCGGACAACCAGGTGACCGTCACGCTGTGCTGGAAGGTGCGGCCCGACGCGGCCACCCATAAACACGTTGCCATTGCGAAGATAAAGGGGGGACCATGATGCTGCCCAGTACGCCGGTACTGATCAGCGCCGACACGCCCAGCGGCGGCAGCAATGACCAACTGCAAGTGATCTACGGCACCTCGTCGTTCGCCGCGGCGCCGGCGGCCCTGCAGCAAGCGATGCCGGACTCGGCGGCCAGCCTGCAAATCGATGTCGGCATCGGCTTCAACCAAGGCGACTTCATCGTCATTGCGCAACCGCCGGCGCGCTGCGCGCTGTTGCAGTTAAGCAGCGCGCCGGTGCCGCTCGCAACCCCGAACCTCAACGGCCCGGGCTTTCGTTGGGAACTGCCGCACGCCGCCGGCTATAACCCGCCGGACGGCGCCAATACGTTTCCGACCGGCGGCTATACGGCCGGCGCGCAAGCGACGAACCTGGGCGCGCTGGTACACCGCGTGTACTACGTCGAAAACCAGGCGCTGAAGATGCGGGATGCGATGGCTCCGCTCGGCCCCAACAACCCGGTCACGATCGCCAGCGGGATTGTCGCATTGCGCGCCGCCTATGGGCTCGATACCGATCGCGACGGCAGCATCGACAGCTGGGACACCGCGGTCACGCCGGCCAACGCCAATCAATTGATCGCGATCCGCTATGCGCTGGTCGCGCGTAGCGCGCGCTATGAACCGCAAGCGCTGACCAGTGCGACCGGCCTGCGGCTGTGGGATGGCGGGCCGACGCTGACATTGCGGCCGACCACCGAACCCGACATCGCGCACCGCGACCAGCACTACCGCTACAAGGTGTACCAAACCACGGTGCCGCTGCGCAACACCATTTGGGGCAACGGATGAGCGCGCGCCGCCTGAATACCGCACGTGGCGCGGTCCTGTTCGTGACGCTGATCCTGATCGTCGCGCTGATGTTCGGCGCGCTGGCGCTGAGCCGCTCGGTGGAAACGGCGTCGCTCATCAGCGGCAATCTCGGTTTCAAAATGACGGCCCTGCATCGGGCCGACCTCGCAGTCGAGCGCGCGGTGGCCGAACTGCCGACGCTGGTGGCCAGCCCCGATGCCAGCTATCCCGCCGGCTGTGCCACTGCCAGCAGCCCGAACGGCTGCCGCTACTATCCGGTGATCCAACCGAGCGACAGCAGCGGCGCGCCGGCGATTGACTGGACCACGGTGCGCGGCCAGGCGGTCGACGGCTACACCACCAAATACGTGGTCGAGCGCCTGTGCCAGGGCAGCGCGCCGATTGTCGACCTCGCCAACCAGTGCGCCCACGAAGCGTCGCTGAACCGCGGCGAGCGCGGCCCCGACGCGCCGCAGTTTGTGGCGCCACTGAAGCTGTTTTACCGGGTCACCGTGCAAGTCGAGGGACCACGCGCGACCAAGACCCTCACCCAGGTTGTCCTCAGCCGCTAACCTTAACCACCCGCCGCCCGGCAGCCAAGGGAATCGTCATGACTACATTCTCCACCCGCATGCGCAATGCGATCGTCCATGGATCGCTGGCCGCATTGCTGATCACGCAGAGCGCGCCCGGCGCACTCGGCATTGCGCTATCGGACACGCCGCTGGCCGTGAAGAACCGGGCTGCGCCGAACATCATCTATGTGCTCGACGATTCCGGCAGCATGAATTCCGAGTTCTTGCCGGCGCTGGCGCCGACCAATGACGGCGCGCTGTGGTGGAATACCAACCGGCAAAGCTTTGTCGGGCTCAACAAGGAGGATGCGGTCGAGGCCGGGGTCGTGAACTACAACCGCAACGGCGATGCCACCGCGCTTTGGAAAAAATACATGTATCTGTTTCCGGTCGGGGTCGGCAGCAGCGTCGGCTTGCGCACCTACGCCGATGGCGACCACGACCACTTCGCGGTGCCGCCGACGGCCGACTACGCCTGGACCCGCAGCCATGTGTACAACGCGTTGTACTACAACCCGGCAGTCACCTATACGCCGTGGGAACCGGCGCACGACGGCACCACGGCAATCACGTTTGCCGATGCCGATCCGACGGCCGCCAAAACCCATCCGCGGCTGGGCAGCACCACGGTCAACCTGACCGCCAATCTCGATAGCAACCGCGACAACTGGACGTTCCGGCTGTGGCCGGGCATGCGCGCGCCAGCCGCCGCGTCGTACCGCAAGTCCGGCAGTGACCGTTGGCTCAACCTGGCCGCGGCTGCGGCGGTCCCGGCCGACGATGGCTACTGGGACGTGCGTATCGCGTATTACCCAGCGACCTATTATGTGGCCGACGCCAACGGCGCCTACGCTGGTCCTGACGGGCAGCGGCTGCGGCGGGTGGAAATCCGGCCCGACAATACGTTTCCGAGCGGGCGCAGCTATGCCGACGAGATCAAGAATTACGCTAATTGGTTCGTGTACTACCGCAAGCGCCAGTTGATGGTCAATGCCGCAATCGGCGCGTCGATGAGAGGGTTGACCGAGATTCGCGGCGGCATGTTCAGCTTCAACGATCGAGCGGCGGTCACGATGTATGACTTTGGCCGCGCGTCGGGCGCGCAAAATGGCAAGCGGCTGCTGTACGACTTTTACCAGAAGCAGTTTACCGGCGGCACGCCAACCCGCGACGCACTCGACTGGGCCGGCCAACAATTTTCGCGCACCAATACTGGGGCGCCGGTCCAGCATGCATGCCAATTCAATATCGCGTTCGTGATCACCGACGGCTTTGCCAACAACACCAGCGGCGTCAGCCTCAATCCAGGCAACTATGACGGCCAAACTGATTACGCGACGTATCCGTACAACCTCCAGTTCAGCACCAACGGAGCGACGCTGACGCACCCGTACCAGGATAGCTATAGCAATACCCTGTCCGACATTGCGATGAAATATTACGCGACCCGGCTGCGTGGCACGCTGCCTGCCGGCAAGGTGCCGGTCGATGCGTTCGATACGCGGCCCAATGCCGACCGTAACCGCAACTTGCATATGAATACCTACGCACTCGGGCTCGGTGTCAAGGGAACGATCTTCGGCACCGGCACCGCGGCTGCGACGGCCCCGTTCACGAACCCGCCCGCGTGGCCGGATCCTAGTGCCCATGCCCGGTCGCCGGCGGCAGTCGATGACTTGTGGCACGCCACGCTCAACGGCCGCGGCGATATGCTGAGCGCGTCCGACCCGGTGGCCACCAATAACGCGATGCGCAGAATCCTCAATACGGTGGTCGGCAAGGTCGGCGCGGCGACGGCTGTGGCGGTGACCAACGCGCGCGTGACCGCGGGCGAACGGACCGTCTATCTCACAAGCTACAACTCGGGCAACTGGAGCGGCGACTTGAATGCGTACTTGATCGACGACACCACCGGCATCCCCGACCTGAACACCCCGCAATGGACGACGTCGGCGCGAACGCAGCTCGATGCGCGTACGGCCGACGACCGCAACATCATCACCGCCAGCGGCGCCGCCGTCACGCCGGGCGTGCAATTCCAACCGACCACCGCCCGCACCGCGACAAGGCTGTCGGCGGCGCAACAGTCGGCGCTCAACAGCGCCGGCGCCACTGATGGTGCGGCGGTGCTGGCATTTGTGCGCGGCGAGCGCCGCGGCGAGGGCAGCACATACCGCACACGCGCGCACCTGCTTGGCGATATCGTCAACGCGGAGCCAGTGGTCGTCAAGAAACCGAGCGCCGGCTATCGCGATGCCGGCTACGCTGCGTTCAAGACCAGCCAGGCCAGCCGCAACACGATGGTGTTCCAGGGGGCAAACGACGGCATGCTGCATGCATTCAACGCCGCCACCGGCGCCGAGGCGTGGGCGTTCATCCCGAGCTTCGTGCTGCCGACCCTGAACATGCTGAGTCTGAAAGACGGGTTTGCGCACCAATACTACGTCGACGGCACGCCGGCGGTGGCCGATGTCGATTTCAACCGGACCAACGGCGCCAGCGGCAGCGGCGACTGGCACACCCTGTTGGTCGGCGGCTTGGGCAAGGGCGGCAAAGGCTACTATGCGCTCGATGTGACCGACCCGCTGCCGGCCAGCAAAGCGGCAGCGACGGACAAGGTGTTATGGGAATTCCCGAATGCCGGCAACCGCGACACGCGGGTCGCGGCCGCCGAGACGGCGCCGACCTATGGCGAGGCGGTGGGCTACAGCTTTGGCAAACCGGTGATCGTCAAAACCGCCGCCAAGGGCTGGGTCGTGCTGGTCACATCCGGCTATAACAACGGCGGCGACGGCAAGGGGTACCTGTTCGTGCTGGACGCGAAGACCGGCGCGGTGATCAAGGCCATCGGCACCGGCGCCGGAAGCCTCGTCAATCCGAGCGGCCTGGCGCACATCAATGCCTATGTCGAAAATGCGCATCTCGACCGCACCACCGATTTCGTCTACGGCGGCGACTTGCTCGGCAATGTATGGCGCTTCGACCTGTCCGGCGCCAGCGCCGACAACTGGTCGGTTACCCGGCTGGCGACGCTGGTTGACGAGCGCGGCACCGCGCAACCGATCACGACGGTGCCGCAACTGGCCAAGCTCAGCGCCGCAGGCGGCCCAAAGCGCATGGTCTACATCGGCACCGGCCAATACCTCGGCGACGACGACATCCCTGGCAGCGCGAATGCCAACGCGACAGCGACGCAAACGCAAACGATGTACGGACTGGTCGACGACATGAGCCGCATGCCGCTGATCGAACCACTGCGCAGCGCGCTGCAACAGCAGGAATTCGGACAAGTCACGACCGCGGCCGGCATGACGACACGCACGATCAGCGCGCGGGCGGTGAACCTGAATGTGACAGACGGCTGGTACCTGGATTTGTCGCTGACGGGCGAACGGGCGGTGACGAACGCGGCGGTGGCCAATGGCATGCTGTCGTTCACCACCAATGTGCCGAGCGCCGATCCGTGCGTAACCGGCGAAAGCTGGCTGACCGTCGTGGATTTTGCCACCGGCGGACGGATCGCCGTTCCTGGCGTGACCTATGCGTCGAAGCAGCTCGGAGATTCGCTGGCCAGCCGCGTGTTGGTGATTCAGCTGCCGGACGGCCGGTACAAAGCGGTGGTGAGGCTGTATGACGGCCGGACCCGTATCGAAGACCTGCCGCACGATCCGCCGCCGCCGGTGACGCGCCGGATCTCGTGGCGCGAACTAGTCGAGCGATGAGCAAGCGGCACGGAAGCTCGACGCGCGGCGCCCACACCACAAATGGGCAGCACCTGCCCCCTTTGCCGAGGAAGAAGGCAAGGTCGAAATGGCGACAGCCCTGCCTGAAGCCCAGTCGCAAACCGTTATGACGAGCGCACTAGGAGAAGAGGCGCAGCAAACCGGATGCTGCAGCCCAGACCCGTGTAGCACTCCTGCACACCTGTTTGATGCATTGATCCGTTATTGGGCACTGAAAAATGACACGGCGTTAGCGCATCGGCTGGGCGTGTCGCAAGCAGTGGTCAACAAGGTGCGGCGCGGTCATCGCCCATTGAACCCGGCGCTGCAAAAACGCATCTGTGAAGCCAGCGGGTTGGCGGAGCATGAACTGGGTGGTCTGATCTCAGCGACACGGGCCGCAGCCATTGCCCCGGCACCGGATGGAGGCTTCAATCCTGGTCATCTGCTGAATGCACTGAAAATTCACTTTCATCTGCGAAGCGATGCGGCCTTGGCCCGCGCGTTGGATGTGGACCGTCCGTATATCAGCAAGATCCGCCACCACATGAACCCAGTTGGTCCCACGCTACTCGTTCGCATGCACGAAGCGTCCGGATTACCCGTGCGCCAGCTGCGTGCGTGGATGGGTGACCGGCGCAAAGTGGTACGGTTGGAAGAGTGACCATCCGGAGTGCAACTTCTCGACGCGCGGTGAGCGCGAGGAATCAACGGCTTAGTTCGCACATACTCAACGAAGATTTCCGCGGCGCTGCCGGACCTCCCTGAGCTGGCCGGGTGAGCCAAATGACCTGTTCCTCGGCAATGAAGGAAAGTCAGCGCGCATCGATAAAGGTTTCTCCTGGGAACATCCGCTATCGGTTCACGGCCTCATGCACAACGTCATTACCAATGCCTGGCGAGGGCATCGAAACCCCGCTGATTTCATGGTGCGCAATATGCTGAACGAAAAGGAGGAGCAGAGTAGATACAAGGTCCCGTTCCTGGTCGTATGCGATGCGGTCCAGTCGGAGACCACAGCATTTGCCGATCTGGTGCTGTCCGATACCACCTGGCGAGCTCAACGCGCACCACGCGCATCGAGCAGCGGTTTCGACGACCAACAAAATCAATTTTCTTGTATAGAGCCGAATGTCTAATCGCGTGCAGCTTCCAGTCGTTTGATGTTCTGTGTTTACCGCTGCTTGCGGCAAGGAGCCGCCGGTCACTGGCGCAATGGATTTGATATTGTCTTTGCAAATTTTTTTATGGCAGCCTACGTTGGTTAGGGAGCGCAGCTTCGTGCAATTGGATGTTTATGAGCCGAAAGCCGTTTTGCCGGCAGGGCTTCCGTCGGTATAAACCAGTTACGCCTTGCCTTTCAACCTACCAATGGACGAACTCTTCCATGAGGAAATTTAGCATTGTTGTCTTGACGTTCGCGCTTGCCGGCTGTGCCATGAACCAAGGCACGCCAAACAATATGCAGGCATCGCGCATAGAAGGCTGCAAGGTAACGTCTGAGCAAGAGATTGCAGCGTTGTTTGATCGGTGGGATCGGTCACTGCAAACAGGTGATCCGCACAAGGTAGTCGCCAACTATGCGCCGCGGTCAATTCTTCTTCCTACAGTATCAAGCAAGCCCCGCTTCACCGTTGAGGAGAAGGAGGACTACTTCCATCACTTTCTGGCAGACGGCCCGTCCGGAAAGATTGACTTGCGTTTCATTGACCTGCAGTGCAATTCCGCCATGGACGCCGGGCTATACACATTCACCTTCGCAAAAACGGGAGCAGTCGTTCATGCCCGCTATACCTATACATATCGCTGGGATGGGTCGCAATGGCTAATTACAAGTCATCACTCGTCGGCCATGCCAAAGGAGAAGTAACAGAGGAATAACCCGGTCGGAAGACCTGTGGACCACGTTCAAGCGCGTGGAAGAGAACTTGGCGCGCCGCGACTTGCACGGCTGCGCCGCCAACGGCATGGCGGTCCAGCACACTATCTATAGCCGGAATGGGCCTGTGACAGTGCAGAACCCGGTCAATTTGGAACCGTGACGGCTATCAAACAAGCCGCAGCCCTGTACAGTCACAGGTCGTAAGGTCAGCTTTGCAGCTGTAATCAACGGTAGACCAGCGGATTAAGAGACGGGCGTTCTTTTTAATTTTCTTTATTAATCAATCGCTTGTAGCGCTTGCCACTGTTCGGAACCAACGTCGCACTACGGAGATATAAGGTATCCCATCCTCTCTATGGCACAAAAATGGCACAGTCGTCGCGGCAGCGCCACCGCCATACTCGGAACGATTCGGGCACCTTGTATGAGCAAACCGTTTCCCATAAGCCGGTTAGGTTGAAACTTGTTATTGCCCCCGGTAGGCGTCTTATTTCGAACCCGTTCCACATCGCGTTTTACGCGGAAAACACACAGCCAGCTTTGGACGAATGAATGTAGCGGGCGAAAACCGTCGTCTCATCGCGCCAACAAAGGGAACAGGCAGGCTGAGACACTACAGTTCTACGTTGCTGTTCAGATGCAATCCTGGTCGCGTCATCGAAGTGGCCGTCTCAACATGTACTAGCGCGGGCTCATCGCCTTGCTGAAGTCGTCGCTGGACTTTCGCTAAGTATCAGTTGTGAATATCCATCGGATTTGCGCTGCGGATTCGTTGCTTTGAGGTCGACCGTGTGATCGCTCTGCGGCACTCGACTTCCACCACGGCTCCCGCAAGGTATTCCTCTATTCCAGCATCTGCCAGGAAGACCGGAAGCATACGGGGGATGTGCGCAGGATGGTCATGGATTTACCACGCCTGTTATCTCGTCCATTTCCTCTCGTGTTCCATTTCACGGAAATGCGCGGTGATAAAATCGATAAATACCCGCACCTTCGCGGGTAAATGCTTGCGGTTCTGATAAGCGATATTGATCGAGAGCCTGGGCAGATCCCACTCATTGAGCACAGGCACCAGGCGGCCCGACACCACATCATCATAAATAATGTAGTTGGGCTGAATCAGGATACCCAAGCCTTCTAGCGCAGCGGCCCGCAAAATCTGTCCGTCATTGGATTCGAGCAGGCTTTTCACCTTGATCATCCGGCGTTCGCCGTCGCGGGTGAAATGCAGCTCATTCGGTCGGTTCGCATGGGTGTACAGCAAAAGCTTGTGCCGCGCCAGTTCGTCAATAGATTGCGGCGTGCCATTGCGCTTCAGGTACCACGGGGAAGCTGCGAGGATGCGGCGCGTCTCGGCCAGCTTGCGTACCGTAATGCTCGAATCGGCCTCAAATTCCTTGGTGCGGATTGCCACATCGATGCCGCTGTCGATGAGGTCAAAATAGCGGTTAGCCGATATCACCTGCACATCGATATTCGGATAGAGGCGGGTGAACTCCGGTAGCAGCGGCGCAATATGCTTCATGCAAAACGATAGTGACGCCGTAATACGCAAGGTGCCAGAAGGATTGAGCGCCGTCGCGTTGACGGCGGCTTCCGCTTCCCTCATATCTGCCAGCAGGCTTTTACAGCGCCGGTAAAAATCTTCCCCGATTTCCGTCAGGGTCAGGTGCCTTGTCGTGCGCTCGACCAGGCGAACCGCCAGGCGTTTTTCCAACGAGGCCAGGCAGCGGCTGGCGGTCGCATTCGACATCTGCAGCGACTCTGCGGCTTTCGACAGGCTCCCTGCTTCTGCTGTTTGCACGAATAGTTCGAACTCGGTCCAACGGTCCATCTTGCCTCCATTTTTTCACCAGATGGAAAAGTGATTTTCAAATCTGGGGTTTTTTTTCATTATTTGTCGGCCTATATTACCGTTAACCATTTACCAAACAAAAACAGCGACGGCGACAACATGCGAAATCTGAACGAGGACACCATTACCCAGGCGGTCCTGGCGCGCCACAGCGGCATGTCGAACGAGCGCTTGCGCCAAATCATGACAAGTCTCGTGCAACATTTGCATTCATTTGCACGAGAGGTAAAACTGACCGAGGCAGAATGGTTTGCCGGCATCCAGTTCCTGACGGAAGTCGGCCACTTTTGCACCGACAAGCGGCAGGAATTCATCCTGCTGTCCGATACACTCGGTCTGTCGATGCTGGTGACGGCGCTCAATAACCGCAAACCGGATGGATGCACCGAATCGACGGTGTTCGGCCCCTTCCACGTCGAAAATTCGCCCGAATATGCGCCAGGTGACGACGTCGCCAACGGCGCTAAGGGGGATCTGTGCTTCGTGCGCGGCGTGGTGCGCGACATCAACGGCAAGACCGTCCCGAATGCCAGGATGGAGGTATGGCAGGCCGATGCGGATGGTTTCTACGATGTGCAATATGCAGAGCAGGACGGGCATCGCGCCAGGGGCACCGTCCATAGCGGACCGGATGGGGAATTCTATTTCCGCAGCATCCGGCCGGAAGCCTATCCGATCCCTCATGACGGCCCGGTGGGGCGAATGCTCGATTCTCTCGGCCGCCACCCCTGGCGACCGGCGCATCTGCACTTCATGATCAAGGCCGAGGGTTACGAAACCCTTATCACGCACGTGTTTCGCAACGGCGACCAGTATCTTGATTCCGACCCGGTATTCGGCGTGCGTTCTTCATTGATTGCCGAATGGGCGCGGCATGAACCGGGTATTGCGCCCGATGGAACACGGGCCGCCGCGCCGTTCTACACGCTCGATTTTGACTTCGTGCTGAACCCCGCAGAAAAGCAGGCTTGATTGTGAAAAACTTCGTTTATAACGGCCAGCCGTCGCGCGTGGTCTTCGGCGCCGGCAGCCTGCAGCATCTGGTTCGCGAAATTGAATTGCTCGGTGCCCAACGCGCGCTTGTGCTCTCAACGCCGGAACAGCGCGCCGATGCCGAACGTATCGCCGACATGATCGGTGCGCGCTGCGCCGGCATCTTCGACCGCGCCGTCATGCATGTGCCGATCGAAACCGCAAGACAAGCGCGGGAGGTCGCTCAGCGGCTGGGCGCCGACTGCGCGATCGCGATCGGCGGTGGTTCGACGACCGGCCTGGGCAAGGCGATTGCGCTGGAATCGTCGCTTCCGATCCTGGCTATTCCGACGACCTATGCAGGCAGTGAGATGACGCCAATTTACGGCATCACCGAAGCCGGCATGAAAAAGACCGGCCGCGATAACCGCGTGCTGCCGAAAACCGTGATTTATGACCCGGAGCTCACCCTTAGCCTGCCGACCGGCCTGTCGGCCACCAGCGGCATGAACGCCATCGCGCATGCGGCCGAAGGACTGTACGCGCAAGATGCCAATCCGATCATGTCGCTGTTCGCGGAAGAAGGAATACGGGCGCTGGCGCAGGGCCTGCCGAAAGTGGTCAGCAATCCGGAAGATATCGAAGCGCGCAGTGACTGCCTGTACGGCGCGTGGCTGTGCGGAACGGTGCTCGGCAATGTTGGAATGGCGCTGCACCACAAGCTTTGCCATACGCTGGGCGGCAGTTACAACCTCCCGCATGCCGAAACCCATACCGTGGTCCTGCCGCATGCGCTGGCGTATAACGCGCTTGCCGCGCCGGAGGCAATGCAGCGCATCGCAAGGGCATTGCACGTCATGGATGCGGCAAAAGGAATATTCGACCTTGCCAGATCGCTGGGGGCACCCACCGCATTAAAGGATATCGGTATGCCGGAAGCGGAACTGGACCGTTGCGCCGGGATTGCGACCCAGAATGCCTATGCGAACCCACGTCCGATTGAAAAATCGGCGATCCGCGAATTGCTCGAAAACGCATGGCACGGGCGTCCTCCCCTCGCACCGTAAGCGCGAATCACTAACTAAAACCGGCTTATCGGCAGCGCGTTACCGATGGCCACCAACCAATACCAAAGGAGAAAAACATGAACGTCGAATTCGAACATAAGCTGCGCATTGCAGAAGTGGTGCAGAACTGGGCCTTGTGGCGCGATGCAGGTTTCTGGGACCGCTTTGCGAGCGTTTGGCATGACGACGGCTGGATGTCGGCCACGTGGTTCCAAGGCCCGGCGCCGAAATTCATCAATGTGAGCCGCACCGGTTTCGAGAAAGGCGTCTCCATCCTGCATTTCCTCGGCGGCACCAGCGTCGATTTGAGCGGCAAGCGAGCGATTGCGCAAACCAAGATGACCATCAACCAGCGCGCGGAAGTTGACGGCGTCGCGGTGGACGTGCTCTGCACCGGCCGCTTCTACGACTTTTTCGAATTGCGCACTGTCGGCGGCAAAGAGGAATGGCGCATCGTCCGCCGCCAGCCGATCTATGAAAAAGACCGCATGGACCCGCTCGATCCGAGCGCGAAGCTGCAGCTCAACCAGGACTTGCTGAAGCAGTTCCCGAAGGGCTATCAGCATCTCGCTTACCTGCAAAGCCGCCTTGGCTTCAAGATCAAGCGCGATATGCCGGAGCTCACCGGGCCGATCGTGCAGGCGCTTTATCAGCGTGGCGCAAAATGGCTGGCCGGAGACGCATCGGCCTTTGACGAGCCACCGGTTGAGACGGTGATCTGATTCATGTGTCGTTCAGATAATACTGAGTTGCGGTGGCTGACATGACGGTTCGTCACATCGTGATGTGGGATGTGCGCGGCGATCGCGGTTCGGCTACGCACCGCGCCAACATGGTGTTGCTGAAAGACGCGTTTGAGGGCTTGCGGGGAAAAATACCCGGGCTGTTAAAAATCGAGGTCGGCCTCGATTTCAGCGCCGTCGACTATGCATGCGATGTGGTGCTGGTATCGGAATTCGAAAGCACGGCGGCCTTGCAAAGCTATCAGGAGCATCCGGCGCATCAAACCGCGAAGCGGACGGTGGGCGACCTGCGTACCACTCGCCACCAGGTTGACTACGTAGCGGATTGAAACCCGGTCAATGACCGGGCAACTTAAAGAACATAAATCGGGATCGGAGGAGACACAAATGAAATCATCGAAGACATCGGCATATCAGGGCAAGCGCCGCCGCGTTTTGCTGCTCGCAGGCGCGTTCGCCGCAGCCGCATTGCCAGGGGTCGGCGCGCTGGCCCAGGCTGCTTGGCCGACGCGGCCTATCACCATCATCGTGCCCTTTACGCCGGGAACCGGAATCGATGTATTAGCGCGCACCATCGGCCAGAAGCTGTCGCAACGGGTTGGCCAGCCTGTGATTATCGACAATAAGCCGGGCGCAAGTGGCAATATCGGTACCGGTGCCGTCGCTAATGCCGCGCCCGACGGCCATACGCTGTTGATGACGGTAAGCGCGTTCGTGATGAACCCGAATCTTTTCAAAAACGTTCCCTACGATCCGGTCAAGAGCTTTGCGCCGGTGGCGCCTACCGCGACCGGCGCCCAGGTATTCGTGGTGAATCCGTCGTTTCCGGCAAAGACGCTGGCCGAGGCGGTCAAGGTGTTCAAGGCCAATCCCGGCAAATACGTCTATGCATCTCCGGGCAATGGTACGCCGCCGCATTTGGCAATGGAGCTGTTCAAACTCAACACCGGGACGGACGTGATGCATGTGCCCTATAAGGGTTCCGCCGGCGCCATTACCGACCTGCTTTCCGGCGAAGTGCATGCGATGATCCTGCCCGTGAATGCCGCTCTTGGGCACGCCAAAGCCGGCAAGATCCGCATGTTGGGTGTGGCCCGCGAAAAACGCCTCGCGGTCGCGCCTGAAGTGCCGACTTTCGTCGAACAGGGATTGCCCGATACGGACGTCGATCTGTGGTTCGGTTTGCTGGCGCCGGCCGGCACACCAGCGGCGGTGATTGGCAAGCTCAACAAGGAAGTCAACCAGATCCTCGCGATGCCGGATGTGCGTGAGACGCTCGACAAACAAGGATTGGTTCCGTCGCCCGGCCGCCCGGAAGACCTCGGTACCCTGGTAAAGAATGATTTCGCGCGCTGGGCCGACGTGATTAGGAAAGCAAAGATCGTGGCCGACTGAGCGGCGCGGCGATCATCATCGGCCGGGCTTCAAAAAACTATCTCCTTTACTGTGTAGCTCCATGAAAAAAGACTTGAATATCATCATCGCCGGCGCCGGCATCGGCGGCTTGACAGCGGCAGCTTGCCTGATCCGGAAGGGCTTTAAAGTCCGCATCTATGAGCAGGCTGCCGCCCTCGCAGAGGTCGGAGCCGGCGTTCAGACCAGCGCAAACGCAGTCAGGGTCTTGTACGACCTCGGGTTGCGGGACGAACTGGAAAAGGTGGCAGTGCGTCCGCAGGCGTTCGAATTCCGGCGTTTTAATACCGCGGAATTGTTGCATCGCATTCCGCTCGGCGAGCACCACGAAAAAGCCAATGGCGCGCCGTACCTCCATCTGCACCGGGCCGATCTCCACGACCTTTTGGCACGGAAGGTGCAGGAGCTCGATCCCGATTGCATCACCCTCAATGCCAGGGCGGAAGGCTTCGAAGAATCCGCCGACAGCGTGACGCTGAAGCTGGCTGACGGATCGCGCATAACCGGGGATGTGCTGATTGGGGCGGATGGCATCAAGTCCTCGATTCGCACCCAGATTCTTGGCGAAACACCGGCGAGTTACACAGGTGATGTGGCCTGGCGGGCGGTCATCCCGGTCGAGCACCTGCCGAAAGACATTATGGAACGGGTTTCCGCCGTCTGGTGCGGCCCGAAGAAGCATGCGGTGATGTACTACCTGCGCGCGGGAAAATTACTCAATTTCGTCGGATTGGTCGAACATGACCATGCAGAGGAGGAGTCGTGGACGCAAAAGCGGCCCTGGAAAGAGTTGAAGGCGGATTACGAGGGTTGGCATCCGACGATCCAGACCGTGATCGATGCGATCGACAAGGATAGCTGCTATCGCTATGCACTCAACAATCGTCCGCCGGTATCCAACTGGAGCACCGACAAGGCAACACTTCTTGGCGACTCCGCCCATCCGACGCTGCCGTATATGGCTTCCGGCGCCGTGATGGCGATCGAAGACTCCGCGGTGCTCGCCCGCTGCATCGAAGATTGTGCGTCAGTGCCGGAGGCGCTGCAACGTTACCAGAGAAACCGCCTTGACCGCACCGCGCGCATCGTGAATGAATCGACCGCAAGCCGCGGACTCTACCGCATCGAAGATGAGGATGAAATGCGCAAGGCATTCCACGAGAAGAATCTGAACAAGTCACGGGCGGAGTGGCTTTACTGCTACGATCCGCTCACCGTACCCTTGGTTTGAATACAGAACGGTTTCCGGTTTGGCCTCGGGGACG
>JAQGMD010000207.1 GCA_028292565.1 Burkholderia sp.
CGTCCCAGTACGTTACGGGCGGCTGCCACTGCTGCCGGAGAAAAGTCGATCGCGGTGACGTCCCAGCCCATCTCGGACAGATAGGCAGCCTCATATCCGACACCGCAACCGGGAATCAGCGTCACCAGCGGCTTGGGCGCTGCCGCGACAAACTGCTGCAGCGCGACTGGGACTCCGCCGCGATCCCAGGGCGTGAACCGCTGTTCAAAGCGTTCGGTCCAGAATCCGGGGGAAGACGGATCGCGATTTTCAAAGGTCGGCATGGAGCCCCGTAGCAAAAAATTTACCAGGCGATTTGGTACCAGCGCATGATCATTTGCGCGATCAGCAGCCCGCCCAGCAAACCGCCGCCGAAATAAATCGCTATGCCGAGGAGAAGATTGGTGCGCTTCTGCTCCGAGAGCAGCTGCTTGAGCAATTCCGCATTCTGCTTCTCCGGCCTCTCTGCCTGGGCCAGCAATGCCTGATGGGCGAGGCGCGGCAACTGGGGCAGCAACTGATTGTAACGCGGCGCTTCATCCTTGAAGCGCTCGATCAAACCACGCCAGCCGACCTGCTCATTCATCCAGCGTTCCAGGTAGGGCTTCGCCGTTTTCCAGAGGTCGAGATCGGGGTCGAGCTGGCGCCCCAACCCTTCGATATTCAGTAGTGTCTTCTGCAACAGCACAAGTTGCGGCTGCACTTCGACGTTGAAGCGGCGCGAAGTCTGAAACAGGCGCAGCAGCACCTGGCCGAATGAAATGTCTTTCAATGGCCGGTCGAAAATCGGTTCGCAGCAGGCCCGCACCGCCGACTCGAGTTCATCCACCCTGGTTTCCCTGGGCGCCCAGCCGGACTCGATGTGCGCTTCGGCCACCCGCTTGTAATCGCGCCGGAAAAACGCCAGGAAGTTCTGCGACAGGTAGTCCTTGTCGAAATCGGTCAGCGTACCGACGATGCCGAAGTCGAGCGCGATATAGCGGCCGAAGGTCTCCGGCGCGATCGACACCTGGATGTTCCCGGGGTGCATGTCCGCATGAAAGAAGCCGTCGCGGAACACCTGCGTAAAGAAAATCTCGACGCCGTCGCTAGACAGCTTTTTCAGATCGACTCCGGCCGAAATCAGCCGTTCGGTTTGTGAAATCGGAATGCCGACCATGCGCTCCATCACGATCACCGAGGTCGAGCAGTAGTCCCAGTACATCTCCGGCACGGCAAGCAGGTCGGATCCCATGAAATTGCGGCGCAACTGGCTGCCGTTGGCCGCCTCGCGCATCAGGTCGAGCTCGTCGTGGAGGTACTTATCGAATTCGGCGACCACTTCTTTCGGTTTCAGCCGCTTGCCGTCCGCCCACAGTCGCTCGACCAATCCCGCCGCGAGTTGCATCAGCGCGATATCGCTCTCGATCGATTTTTTCATACCGGGACGGAGCACTTTGACCGCAACTTCCTTACCGTCTTTAAGGCGGGCGAAGTGGACTTGCGCAATCGATGCGGAGGCCACCGGCTCCCGTTCAAAATGCGCAAACAATTCATCCGGATGCGCGCCGAGCGACTTCTGGATCTGCGCGACGGCGATATCGGATGGGAACGGCGGCACGCGATCCTGCAGCTTCGACAATTCGTCCACGATATCCGGCGGCAGCAAATCGCGCCGGGTCGACAGCAGCTGGCCAAACTTTACAAAGATCGGGCCCAGGTCTTCCAATGCCTGGCGTAGCCGCACGCCACGCGGCTGGGAAATATCGCGCCAGAAAATCAGTGTGTCGATTGCTTTCGCAATGCGTGGGATCGCCAGGCCGGACATCGCGATGTCGTCCAGGCCATAGCGGGTTGCGACCCGCATGATTTTGAAGAGCCGCAGAAACTTAAATAACATGTAATGGCCTGTAAAGGTCGGGAAAGCAGCAGAACTGCGGTACTGGCATAGTGATGGGAAAGGTGCGCCGCTCGGTGTAGAGGGCGCGCGAAAGAACGGGAAAATGCGCAGCGTGGCTAACGGCCAAGGGCTCCTCCCAGCTTCTCGATGCGCTTGGCAAGGCGCTCAACATCGTCGCGCAGCCTGGTCACATCGCCGGCGAAGTCGGCCACTGCCTGCGGCCTTACCAGCAATGGATTCTCCTCGAGGAAATATTCGGCGACGTTCTCGGCCAGCTTTTGTTGCGTGGATCTGGCCATATTGAATGCGGCCTTCACCGTGCCGACTATCCTGGTCGCCGGGATATCGCCGACCAACTTACTTAAATCTTCTTCGGCCTCCCAGCGCAAAGACTGGCTGAGCTGCGAAATCGTATTGGCGAAATCGGCATCGCCCTGTATTTTGACATAGGAGAACGCCCGCTCACGATTTTGTGCGATCAGCGGCATGTCGGTCAGCTTGAAGTGGATAGTGACATCTGGCGTCGCATCCTGGGCAGCCGCTTGCAGCATGCCGTCGGGCGCCACTTTCAATTTGAGGGTAATGACGCCGGCGCCGGCGTCAAAGCAGGCAACCTTGCCGGCGTGCCCGATGAGCTTGTCCCTCGCCCACGGCTCCTGGGCAAGCAAATGATTGATGGCTAATGTAAAAGGAGTTGAAAGCATCGTCACCAAAAGAAAACCGCCCGTGACTATTCACGGGCGGCTCAAGTTTACCAGTTTGCCGCAGCGGGGATGGGCTCAGGGCCCGCGCAGTAATAAGTTGTTCATTTTGGCGGTCATAGCGGGATGTAATGCTAGGGGCCGCCCCGGCGCGCCCGCTCCGACCAGCAAACATGACAACTTATACTGCGCTGGTCCTTAGGCTTGCGACAGCTGCTGAATACCTGCCAGGACCCAGCCACCCTGCCCGGATACCGGCTTGACCAGGTTCCAGACCTCGGTGAATGGTTCGGGTTGCGCGTTCTCGGATTCCTTGATCAGGCCTGAGAATTTGACGCTGGCGACGTACTCTTCGCCCGTCTTTTCGACACCCAGCAATTCGGCGTCGAGCGAAACCACATCCGTGTGTGTCGGAGCAGCGCCTCGCTCTTGCAATTGCATCTTCAGTTCCGCAAACATTTCCGGCGTGGTGAATTCGCGGATGTCGTTGATGTCGCCGCGATCCCATGCTGCCTGCAGGCGTATGAAATACGTCTTCGCGTTGCGCAGGAAGGATGGGACGTCGAGATCAGCGGGCACTCCCCACGGCTGGTTCGCTGCAACGCCACCGCCAGCCTGAGGCTCGGCGGTGTAAGCAACCGGTCGCGTCTGCGTCGGCTCCAGCCGCGAACCTATCTCGGGCGTAGTGCTACCCGGGCTACCTGCCGGGTAGGCTGCGGCGTATGCTGGCCGCGCTTCCTGATACCCGTCTTTTTTGCGGCGGATAAGGCGGTAGATGAACATCGCTGCCAGCGCAAACAATGCGACCATCAAAATGGTGCTGATCATGCTGGCGAGTGCGCCGCCGATGCCGAGATGCGACAGCAGTGCGCCCAAGCCGAGCCCGAGCAATGCGCCGCCCAGGATACCTCTCCATGGGCTAGCCGGTCTTGGTGGTGTCGCGGTCGGAGCAGTGCCGGGACGGGCAGCCTGGTTGGGCGCCGCCTGGCTCTGAGCCGGTTGCGCCGGCGCGGGAGCCTGGCGGGTCACGTTTTGCGATTGCCTGCCGATCGATCCGCCGCCACCCATGCGTCGGGCAGCATCGGCGTCAGCGACGACCATCGTCAGGGCGCTGGCAGCGAGCATGAAAGTTACCAAGAACTTCTTCATGAGACCTCCTAGAATTTGATCCCGGTGTGAAGAGCGGCCACACCGGCCGTCAGATTAAAGTACTCAACCCGTTCCAGCCCCGCATCCTGCATCATCTGCTTTAATGCATCCTGGTCTGGATGCATACGGATCGATTCTGCAAGGTAACGATAGCTCTCCGCGTCGTTTGCTATACGTTTTCCCAACCAAGGTAGCACAGAAAATGAGTAGATGTCGTACGGCTTTTTCAGTGGTTCCCAGACTTTGGAAAACTCCAGCACCAGCAACTTGCCGCCCGGCTTCAGCACCCGATGCATCTCAGCAAGCGCTGCATCCTTGTGCGTCATATTGCGCAATCCAAATGCGACAGTGATCCGGTCGAAATAGTTGCCTGGAAATGGCAATTTCTCTGCATCACACAGCAAAGTTGGGGTTGCCAATCCTTTATTCAATAGCCGGTCGCGTCCAACGCGCAGCATCGATTCGTTGATGTCGGTCAGCCAGACTTCCCCTGTGGCACCAGCCTGCCTGGCAAAGGCTTTTGCCAGGTCGCCGGTGCCGCCGGCGATATCCAGCACCTTGAAGCCCGGCCGCACACCCGCCTGCGCGATCGTGAAAGTCTTCCAGATACGGTGCAGGCCGCCCGACATCAGGTCGTTCATCACGTCATACTTCGCTGCGACGGAATGGAAGACCTCGGCGACTTTATGTACCTTTTCGTCTTCGGGCACGGTCTGATAACCGAAATGGGTGGAGTTGGTCATGGCAATGAAGTTTGTATGGGGTTCGTTGCATTATACAAGCGTAACAAGGGACGACCGGTCACCCTGCGTGGGCCAAGTCGGCCAGCAAAACCCTGACAGCTCCTTCCTCATGGATCGCGCATCCTTGAGTAAGCATTGCCTCAGCAAGCCCGGCATCCCATTCGGGGCGTACCGGCGCTCCGCTTAAAGGTTCCCGGGCATCAATAGCCGGGACCGCCGCAACATAATCCTGCAGGCTGTAACGCCACGGCTGCGCACCGTAGTCCCGCATTACACAATTACCGATACCCAGCCCCGGCCAGTCGAAGTCGCCGTGATACCGCAGTTGAGCGCCGGCGACGGCAAGCTGCTTCAACAGTGCGCGCTGGGCGGCTGCAGGCATGCCGTCGGTGCATACCAAAGGCGCACATGCTTTGCCTAAAGCGTCCGCTGCGATTGCGACGACATTCGGGTTTTCACAGACGAAGACAGTGCGCCCGGCGACTTCCCAACGGGGCGGCGTGCGCAGGAGCAGGCGCAAGGAGAGATAAAACGGCTCGCCAGGCGTGAAGCCCGCATCGGCGGCAGGCAGGTTCAGGCACAACGCCGGGCGGGCCAGTTCATTGACCAGCACGCCGCAATCGGCCCATATTTCGCGCGGATTTTCGTCGGGTTGCCCATCGTCGTCGCGATGCAGCCGCAAAGTGGCCAGCACCAGCGTGGCGACCGGGCGCCCCTGGTCCAGCGCGTGCGCATCGCCGAGCACTTCGGCCGCCAGTTGCGAGCGCGCCGCGCCGGCTGCCGGCAGGCGTCGCAGCACACGCTGGACGAACTCGCAAAGCCGGGCGCCGGTGGGCGGGTCGTTACGCGCAAGCCGCTTGAGCAGGCCCATTCCCCGCGGTTCGGCGAGCAGAGCCAGCAGTTGCGGCAGCTCACACGCGCTGCGCACTTCGTCCCACTGGTCCTGTAGTGCAGCGCGAACGGCGGTCCGATTGACGATCGGGCCGTCGAGTATTTCGATGGCATGACGTAACCCGTCCGCCAGTTGTGCGCGTTGCAGGACGACATCGACTGCGCTGATATCGACGCGCATGGAGTCAGCCAACCGCAACGGACGCCCTAGCAAGCCTGCAAGGGCGCTACGTTCTGTCTCCGTTAGCCGGGTCAGTGTCAGCACTCGCGACTCTCCGCCAAGCTCAAAGTAGCGGCGCAAACGCTTGCGCAGATTGGCGAGCTCGTCGCCGCCGAGCAACCGCTGCAGTCGTTCCTTGCTGCTCATGCCGCGAGTGGCGGAAAGCGACGCGCGCCATCCGCTTCAGCGCGCCGTACCGCACCGTCCCAGGTCCAGCGCGACACATACACTGCGTCGATGCCTTCCTTCCTTTGCAACTGGCAGATCGACACGCCGGGCAGAGCCGCATAGCACCCCCATTCGCGCTCGCTGGTCATCACAAAATCGAGGTCGAATTCGCGGATCAATGCCATGCAATGCGCGCGAGCTTCGTCGTCGATGCCGGCGAAGGCTTCGTCGAGCAGCACCAGGCGCGGCGCAAAATGAAACTCGCCATGGCTATAGAAACTGGACACGGCTGCGAACAATGGCACCGTCAGTCCGAGCGCCCGTTCTCCGCTGGACGCCGGACCGGACAATGGATTCCAGGAGCGGTCCTGCCAGCGCTGTACGCGGAACCGGTGCCAACGGCGATAGTCGAGTGCGCGCGCAAGCATGTCGAGCAGACTGCCGCCGTCGTCATCGGCGCGGGCACGTTCAGCCAAAATGCGGTTTTGCAGCATCTCGCCGACCACCCTGCGATCTTTCTCCGACCACGCGTCTGAGCTGGTCTTGAGCAAGCGCTCGCGCGCGGCCTCGAGTCCGACCGGCGCGCCCTCACTACCCTCGGACAGGGGCTGCCAGACCAGGCGAAACTTTGCGCCGGTCGACGTCGGATGTTTTTCGAGTTCGGCATTGATGGCTCCCACACGCCGCTGCGACTCCTGCAACAGCCGCTGTACGGCGGAAGCCACTTCTGCCTGCAAATGGTTCTCCAGCACCTCACGCTCGCGTGAGGTCAGCAGCTCCCGGCGCTGCGCGACTTCATCGTCAATACGCGCCTCGATCAGGTCCGGCCGCTCGGCGCGATTCTGATAAACGATGGTGACTATCAGACCGTAATCGGTGGTGTCGGCCTGCGCCTGATGGCCAAGCGCGGTCAGCGCGCGCTGGAGTTCGGTGAGATCCCGTGAAATTTCGCTCTGGATGCGGGTCCAGTCGGCATCTTCCGCTTTGACGTCTGCAAGCGACTGCTCGGTACGTCGCGCCAACGTCAACGCGGACTCTATGGTCCATGATGTGCTCGTATCCGGCTGCTCGAGCCCGGCCACCGCTACCGACAGGAGGCCCGTCATCGCGAACTTCTGCAAGCTGGTTATCGCCGCTTCTCGTGCGGAGCTCCGTTCTTCCAGCACCCTGGCACAGTTTTCCTTGCGCTGCTCGTTGCGTGCCCGTTCTTCACCGGCCTCGCGCAGCAACGCATTTTCGGTTTTCAGCCTTCTTTCTACGTCGAAAACAGCTTCCCGAGTCGCTGCCAGGCGCTGCTTCAGTTCCTCGACTTTGGCCCCGACCGATTCGCGTAACAGCTCCAGGCGTGCGCCCATTTCCGCCTCGGCAACGCGACGATCCGACAGATGTTCACGGCATGCCTTGGCCTCAGCCCCGGCGTCAGCCGCACGGCCGCGCTGCCGTTCCGCCTCGGGCAACAGAAAGCGCAGGTTCTGCGCATCCAGCATCAGCGCCTGCAGCAGGCGATCAAATACGGTCAATGCGCGCTCGACTTGTTCAAGTGCTTCAGATGTAGCCGGCAGACGCAGATCCTCGGCATCGCGCGCCAGTATTTCGCGCGCATCGCGCCAGCGCCGCTCCGCCGCAACCAGGCGCGCATCAGCCTGAGCAAGCTTGTCGGCTGCCGCCCGGCGCTGGATCTCCATCCCGGCGGCCTCGATATGCGCGGAGCGCAGTGCGTCGTCGTTGGGCGCCTGCCGCCATTCGTCGGCTGCCTGCTGCTTGCGCCGGGTGACTTCGTCCTGACGTTGATGAATGTCGTCCAGCTGCCGATCCAGGGTTTCGATCTCCGCCGCGACTTCAAGCAGCCGGCGCTGACGCGCTGCCTGTCGGGCGGAAAACCCGATGTATTCGGCAGCCGGTTTGGACCAGGCGCCTTGTGCGGGACCGAGGCGAAAGCGGCCCGACGGCGATACCCAGGCTTCTGCACTTTCCACATCGGATTCGGCGCAAGCGATGCTGCCTAGCAGACGCGTGATGATCTCGGTGCTGACCGTGGCGCCATCTGCCGGGGCAAGCCAATAAGCCAGCGAGGCGGGCTGCGCGGCACGCGCCACCAACAGAGTGTCCGACGTGTCAGCCGATATCAGCGCGCCATCGGGCGCGACCCAGGCGTCAAGCAAACCTGCGGCTTCGATTGCCGCTTCCAGGCCAGCGCGCTGCTCCTCCCCTACCCGCTCACGGAATTCGATCAACTGCCAAAATGGTGCTCCCGGGCGGCCTGCCCGCGCGCCCGCGTCACGCTGATATGGTGTCGGCGGCACCTTGTCCTGGCCGAGTTCCAGTCGTTCGCGCTCCGACTGTAATGCGTCCCGCTCAGCCTGCAGGGCTAGCTGCCGCTGACGCAGTTGTGCCTCATGGTCTGCCAGGCGCTCACTGGCGTGCTGTTGCGCACGCTGCAATGCAACGCGCGCGGGATTGTCCCCATCCAGAGTGACGACCCAATCGGCCAATGCGTCAAGCACCGCATCGGCATCCGTCAGTTGCAATTGGCGCAAAGCGGCGATGTGACGCTGCCAGCTTTCGACCGTCTGCGTGCCACGCAACCGGATTCCGGCTTCCGCTTCGGCAGCGCGCGCGGTCGCATCTTCAAGTTCATCGGCACGCTCGTCGCGCTGCCGCTGTTGGTGACCGCGATCGTGCTCGGCCACCTCGAGCTCGCGCCTGCGACGTTGCAGTTGCGCCAGGTGCCCGCGCCGCCGGATGACAAGATCGCGCAGTGTATGCTGCGTCGCTGTGACCTCGTCGTCGCCGGCATGCGCCAGCCGATGGGGTTCGTCAAACAGTGAAGATGCCTGCTTGAAATCGTCTGCAATTCCGGCATCCCGTGTAGGCTGTGCAATTTGGGCAAGCGTAGCGGCCAGGGTTTGCTGTGCGCTCTGGGAGCGCTGCGCGGATTCCCGCGCCAGGTCGGTCTCGCGCAGCAGCCGCTGTTCCGCTGCGTGCAGCTTGCCTTCGGCCGTAAGCACGTCATGCCGGAGCGCTTCGGCATTGCGTTCTGTCTCTTCCAAACGGCGCGCATCGCGCATCACCGGATCGGCATTCAATTCCTCGAGCACCGCGCGATCCCGCAGCAAAGAAGTTTCGAGCTCATGCACACGCTCCCGATGCTGGCGCTCGTTGAACTGGGCCGCCCCCAGCGCTTCCCTGGCATCGTGAAGTTCGCGACTGGCGTTGTCGAAACCGGTCTGCGCCGTACGCAGGACGCGTGCCTGGCGCCGCGCATTGATACTCGCGTAGGCGCGGTAACGCCGGTTGAATTGCCCGATCGCCTTGCCCAGCGCGTTTAATTCGGCAAGCTGGTCGCGATACTCCTCGAGTTGATTCATCGCCTCGGCAACGTCGCTCAGCAGGTCGGCAGGCAGCGGCGGCAGCGCCTCGGTCAGCGCATCGGATAAATTGTCCTCGTTTGGCCGCTTGGAAAGTTGCGGCTGGCGCAGCTGGATCAGCGTATCCATCAGCGCCCCGTAACGCACCTCACCGAGATGGAACAATCGCTCGTCCACCGCGCGGCGATAAGCGGCGGCAGTATCGAACACCTGCCCCGCGCCGCCGAGTGCTTCGTTTAACCGGTCCCGGGTCAGTACAGTCCGCTGCGGGTTCATCAGCCAGAAATCCTGGCCGTGGCGTCGGTTCTCGACAAGGAAAAACCAGCTGTCGACACTGGCGCGTGCCGCTACCGCCGATAACCCGCAGCCCAGCGTCAGATATTCAGCAACGCCGTTATCGGCGATGCGCCCGAACTCGATCCATGTGTAGCCGATGCGGCGCTCGTGCCGACCCAACAAGAGGTTCCACGCCATCTTCTTCCCTGCATCGCCGTCCGGCTCGACCCGCGAGGACTTTAGTTGTGCATCGAACAGGAACGGCAACGTCAGTGACAGCACCTTGGATTTGCCGGTGCCGTTATTGCCGCGCAATAGCAGGTGGCCATCGCGGAACCAGAACTCCTCGCTGTCGTAGTGGAACAGTTCGATCAGGCCAGTGCGCAACGGCTGCCAGCGCCGCTGGCCGGGCTCGGGCAGCGACGGTTGCGCCGGATGCGGCAACTGCAGGGGGAGATCTGGTTGCGGTTCAGTCATTTTTATTTTTTCGTATTGTCCCGGAGGCCCGCTTCGACCAGCCTGCGTGTGAGTGCCGGACGCGTTCCGTGGTGCGCTCGTCCATCTCGCCGCCAGTCAATGGCCGGTCGATTGTCCTGAATTCGTGGTACTGATATTCACTCATGCCTGCAACTCCTGCTCTTTCAAGCGAGGCGCACCCAGCGCGAACCGTGTCACCGCGGGCAACGGCTCTACGGCGCCGTCGCGCCATTCGATAAGGCGCAGCATGACCAGCCGGCCAAGCGCATCGCGTGCAAGTTCAGTCTCGGCACCCGGCTCGCGCGCCGCTTTGCGCCAGTAGCGGCCGTATTCGACAGTCGCCTGCTGTATGAACGCGGCGACTTCCGATTGAGCGATCCAACGGCCAGGCTCTTTCCTGCGGTTAACAGCGAGGAACTCTGCTACAAGAAGGGTGATATGCGAAGCGGTGCCTTCGGCAGGCAACGCGATGTCGGTCAATTCGCCGGCTTCATCGACCAGCGCCACGCCTTCGGCACGCTGCTCCGGCACCAGGCCACAGGCCTCGCATATGCGCGCTGCGAGAGGACCGCGCTGGTTCTGGAAATAAGCACGCGGGCTATGATCGCCCCTGTCATCGAGATCATCGAAATAAACCACCGGGTCGTCGAGCAGGCGCCGCGCCAGATGGTGGCGTATTGCGGTACGCCGGCCCTCATCGCTATCGGGCACATATTCATCGACCAGCGCAGCCAGGCGCGCGTCAATATCGGCGGGCGCGCTGTCTGCGGGCCAGGTTGAAGGACCGCGGGTTGCCGCCGTCAGCCCTGCCAGCACGCGCCGTTGCACATCGTAAAGCGCGTCGCCTGAGCGGGCGACGAAGGCGTCCTCATCGCCGGCGACGCGGCGCAGTACACCGAGCGCGAGGAGATAACGGCAAACGGCGACCAGTTCGCGCCGTTCATGCTGTGCTTCCAGCGTGAACACAAAACCGCGCTCGGCCAATTCCGGTTCTGCCGCAAGAAGCAGCAAGCGCTCGCCGAGCGTGCGCAGCGTGATCTGCGGGTCAGCGCGTTCGAGCGCGGCACAGGCCAGGCAAAACAATACGTAGCGCCGGGCATCGAAGTCGGGGGCGCCGCGTGTAGCATCGCGCAAATCGGCCGGCCGCTTATAGAGACGGGCGCAGTCACGTTCTACATGAAGTATCCACCCGGTGTGATGGGCAAACCAGTCGCGCAGTTCCTCGGCATAGCGGCGGACCGCGGCGAATTCCGGATGCGTTACTGTCATCAAGGGCTGCATCAGCACTGCACGCAAAGCATCCCGGCGCTCCTGGTCACGATGTTTGACGAGCACGCTGTTGAGGTCACGGGCGTCATTCATCATGCCTCCAGCGTCGGTGTGATCGTGATCAGGTGATCGCGCCCGGCGAACACGCCGAGTTCAGTGTGGATCGCGGCACGGGAATCAACCGCCAGCGGCTCGAGTCGGATTTGTAACGACCCGTCTGCTGTTTGCCGCGTGACGGACTGGTTCGGCGATGTTTGCGCGGCAAGGGCTTCGCCCAATAACGACAGGAATAATCGGAACGCATGGGCGTCGAGCCGCGTCAGTTCCGACAACCTGGTTGCCGTACCCGTCGCGAGCAACGCGCGGGCCGCTTCAACCTGGGCGCGCTCTTCGCCGATTTGCCGCGCCAGCAATGCGCGCGCATCCTGGCGATCCTTGACGCGGGGCGCCGGACCGCGCGGTGCAACTTCGCCTCGTTCGCGCAAACGTGGATGAATCGCAATCGCCGGCGCATCGGCCCATGGGGTCGACGCGGGTACCTCTTCGCCACCCGGCAACAGACTCAGATGGCGCGCCGGGTTTAATGCGAACGCGGCGCGCCACAGACGGTGCGCATCGGAGTTGCTTCCGGTTTCAGCGAACCAGCGCGCGAGCACCCGAAAATCGGCTGAACGGTCGCTGCGTCCGCTGCGCCTCTCGTTCAGGGCAGCCACTGCGGCGAGCAATTGCGGAATCGCGGCGCGCGCCTTGGAGCGCAGTAACTCGGATTGAGCCTGGCCATGGTCATCGCTGATGAACCAGCGAGATAAGCCGCGCCAGCGTTCGCGCCAGACATGCAAACGCTGTTGCAGCGCATCCGCCTGCTCGTGAATGTCACCTGGTGCGGCGTCGCGCGTGTCGCGATTGGCCACCTGCCACAACAGCGGCTCAATTCGCGGAGCAAGCTCCGTAATACGCATCGCGATGGCGCCGGAACGGCTCACCAGGTCGCCGATAAAGCGCTCGAGATAGTCGATCAGCCTCTGCTTGTAAGCCAGCACTGCCTGTACGTCGGCCTGCTGCAGTTCGATCGTGCGCGCCACGCCTGCCATAAATGCTTGGGCGTTATCGGCCAATCCCTCGAACACGCGTACCAGGTCGCGCAGCACTTCATGCACCTTGGCGGCGTCGGGCACCGTCTCCGCGGCCAGGGCCTGCAATGCTTCGAGCCGGGTGGAGATATCTTCGAGCGCCACAGTCTGCAGTTCCGCCCGTCTTTTCAGGGCTTGCGCAAACGTGGTCAGGGCCGATTCCACCGCTTCGCCACCGACGGACAACCGGTACAGGAAGCGGGCACGGTAAAAGTCTTCGATGCTGGATACGCGAGCAGTATCGGGCTGGGACTCAAGGTTGCCCCATTCGCCCAACTGCGTCAGCGCCAGCTGTATCTCTTCCAGCGGAGGTGCCGCGCCCTGCCAGTCCGCTTCGACCTGCACTTCGTCAGGACGCAGGTGCAAGCGAAACTGCCGTTTCGCCGCGGCGAACGCGTCCATGATCGTGCGATACAGCTGCGCCTTGTCCGCG
>JAQGMD010000244.1 GCA_028292565.1 Burkholderia sp.
TTTCAGTGCCCTTGGCGCTGGCGATGCCCACGCTGATAGTCTGGTTGGCGTTGGCGCCGACCTGGAACTGGGTGGCCGACAGCGAACCGTCGAGCACATTGGAACCGTTGAACTGGGTGGTGGTGGCGACGCGATCCAGTTCCTGCTTCAGCTGCGACACTTCCTGCTGCAGCGATGCGCGGTCGGATGCGGAGTTGGTGCCGTTGGCCGATTGCACAGCCAGTTCACGCATACGCTGCAGCAGGTCGCCTGCGGTGCCGAGGCCGCCTTCAGCGGTTTGCGCCAGCGAGATGCCGTCATTGGCGTTACGTACCGCCTGGTTCAGGCCCTTGATCTGTGCTGTGAATCGCTCGGAGATAGCCAGGCCGGCGGCATCGTCCTTGGCGCTGTTGATGCGCAGGCCGGACGACAGGCGTTGCAGGGAAGTAGCAAGGGAAGCCGACGATGCCGTCAGGTTGCGCTGCGAATTCAACGACGCTGCATTGGTATTGATAACTGCTGCCATTTTGATTCTCCTGTAAGGCGATCCGTGGGTTTGGGCTCAAGCCCCTATGCATTCTTATCGGGCGATGCTGGAAAAAGTTGAGGCCGGTGGGGCTTATCTTTTATTCCGGTGTTGCTAAGTTGAGCCAAGTGTCCTGTCTACGGAAAGAAGTGGAAAACCTTTAGGGTCGATTTCACAATTACGTCCCAAATGCGAGTAAGGGAGGTGGTGCCATGCCGCCCGTGCCAGATCCTTTAAACCCTGAAGTGGCAATGCTTTTGCCTGTTAATTCATCCATGGGCGCCCGGCCCGGCCGATTAACATGACTTGGCCTGGCTCCGCGCGAAACGGCTGCAATATTTGTTTCGGCGCGATGTACCCCGCAGAACGGATTCCTCACCATGAAACTGGCAATCATGCAGCCGTACTTTCTACCCTACCTGGGCTATTTCCAGTTGATAGCCGCGGTAGACAAATTTGTGCTGCTCGACGATGTCAACTACATTAATCGCGGCTGGATCAGCCGCAATCAGATCAGCCTCCTTGGCCGGCCGGTCTGGATGACGCTGCCTCTGTCCGGCGCCAGCCAGAATCGTTTGATTCGTGATATCGACATCTTCGCGGACGATGTATGGCAAGTCCGCCATGCAAAACTGGTATCGCAGGCGTTTGCCAGGGCGCCCTACGGATCCGCCGCGTTTGAAATGTACCGGCGCTGGCTAGGCCGTGCCGAAGGCAACCTGTCCACCTTCTTGCATTCCGTCGTGAGCGACGTTTGCTGTTATCTCGACATCGATACCGAGATCGTCCCTTCGAGCAGTATCTACGCGAAGGACAGCCTCAAGGGACAGCATCGCATTCTGGATATCTGCAAGAGCGAAGGTGCAAGCCGGTACATTAATCCGCCCGGCGGACTGGAGCTTTATGACCAGGATTCTTTCGCCCGGGCCGGGATTGAACTCGAGTTCTTCAAGCCTGACCTCCATCCCGCAACCTTGCGTACCGGTGGGCGCGATGGCGTGGTCTTTTCCATTCTTGAATTGATCGCCTATAACTCACGGGAGCAGATTCAGCGCTGTCTGCAAGTCGGATCGTCCTGAGCTCTGCGGGCCAGCCAGACAATCCAATCAATATTTCACCATACCGAAGAAAGTCTTATGAAGCTGAACGCCATTTTTGCAGAGATTTTTCAAATCGCCGAATCGGACCTGCAAGACGACACCCTGTTGAAGGAAGTCCCGGCCTGGGATTCGCTGCAACATATGATCCTGATCACGCGCGTTGAGGAGATCTACCAGATTCAGTTCGATGGCGACCAGATCGCCGATATGAAGACCGTGAGCGACGTCCGCAAGGCGGTGCTTGCCCACGGCGCCCAGCCATGAAACTCGCAGGAGCGAAAGTGTTGGTGACCGGCGGTGGCCAGGGAATCGGCCGCCATCTGGTTGAGGGTTTCTTGCGTGACGGAGCAGTTGTCGGGGTATTCGAACGCGACAAGGATCTGTGTGTCAATTTGAGCACAAGCTTCGAGGGCCGTGTGCTGGTGTGGCAATGTGACGTTTCCAGCGCTGAAGCCGTTGATGCCGCAGTGGCCAGCGCCAGGCAGGACGGTTTCGAGCCGGATATATTGGTCAATAACGCCGGTGTGATTCACAGCGAGCCGCTGGTTCATTTCGCCGCGCGAGGCGAGCGCGTGCATAGCCGTCAAACCTGGCGCGACGTGATGGCGGCCGACCTCGACTCTGTATTCTTTGTTACAAGTCGCGTTGTCGATGGAATGATTGCACGCCGCTGCAAGGGTGTGGTGATCTCGATCAGTTCGATCGCCGCAGCAGGCAACCCGGGCCAGTCAGCGTATTCAGCGGCGAAAGCCGGCGTGAATGCACTTACATGCACCTGGGCCAAGGAACTCGGTGCTATGGGCTTGCGGTTTGCAGCGATTGCTCCCGGTTTTTTCGATACACCGTCGACACGCGCTGCGTTGAGCGAAACTATCCTCGCCCGGCTGCAGCAGCAGATCCCCCTGCGCAAGCTCGGCAATCCGGAGGCCATTTACCTTGCGGCCCGCCAGATCGTCGAAAACGACTACCTCACCGGCACCGTGCTCGAGGTGGACGGCGGGTTGACGCTTTAACTACAAATTCCGCTCGACATGACTTTTGTTTCCAATCTTGGTTTGGCATTCGAGGAAGTGGCGGCCCGCCATCCTGATCGCACCGCGTTGTTTTATCCGGAGGCACAAGAGTCAGTTTCGTATGCGCACCTTGCCACGCTGGCCAAGGCTATCGCCGTCGAACTGCACCAGCGCGGATTGCAGCAGGGCGATGTAGTCGTTCTGTTCCACGACAAGTCGCCGCATGCTTACGCCGCCATGTTGGCGTGCCTGCGTCTGGGCGTCACCTATGCCAACCTCGACCCCGACAGCCCGTGGGCACGGCTGGAGAAAATTCTTCACACTTGCCGGCCGCGCCTGTTGATCAACAGCTTTAATGCCTTGCCCCATGCAGGCGCGCTGGAGCAGATCGGCGATTTGCCCGTGCTGGATTTGCCGGCATTGTCTCCAACGCCGGTCGAACATCCCGAAGCCATGCCGGAAGCGGGCAGGGTAAACGGTGGCCGCCCGGCCTACATCATGTTTACATCGGGTTCGACCGGTGTCCCCAAGGGGGCCGCGATTTCCCATGCCAACCTTCTGTGGTTCATCGCGTGGGCGCACGATCGCTTTGGGATCACGCAAAACGACGTGATCACGAATGCCAACCCGATGTACTTCGATAACTCGGTATTCGATTTTTACGTCACCCTGTTTGCCGGGGCTACGCTCGTACCCCTGAGCGCGGCGCAAGTGCGCGAGCCGCGTGGTCTGGTTGGCCTCGTCAATGAGGCGCGCTGCAGCGTATGGTTCTCGGTGCCTTCCTTACTGGTATACCTGCTCACCACCCGGGCCCTGAAGGCAGAGGATTTCCCTGCCATGCGCTCAATCATTTTTGGTGGCGAAGGATTCCCCAAGCCGAGACTGAAGCAGCTCTTCGATCTGTTTGGCCACCGTACGGCGCTGGAAAATGTGTACGGCCCGACTGAATGCACGTGTATCTGTTCGGCGCATCGTGTGACCGCTTCGGATTTTGACGATATGCAGAAGTTGACTACGCTCGGCCTCATCGCACAGAATTTCGCCGCGCATATTCTGCCGCTCGACATGGCCAACCCCGATTTTGGCGAGTTGTTACTCGCCGGGCCGCAGGTTGGATCGGGCTATTACAACGACCCGGATCGCACGGCCAGGTCTTTCATCCAGAATCCGGCGAATTCGATTTATCCGGAAGTGGGCTATCGTACCGGCGACCTGGTTGAACGAGACAAGAATGGCCGCCTGCATTTCAGGGGGCGGCAGGACTTCCAGATCAAGCACATGGGCTACCGCATCGAGCTCGAAGAAATCGAAGCGGCGCTGAACACGCTGCCAGATGTGAGGGAATGCGCTGTCGTGTATAACAAAATCAGCGAAGGGCTCGGTGAAATCGTGGCTTTC